>DATFLG010000091.1:0-3095 GCA_035267985.1 Gammaproteobacteria bacterium
GGCGGCTCGCCGGCGCACTCTCCTTCCCCGCGCACCACCACGCCGAAGGGGCACACGGAAGGATCCCGTCGCCCTGCCCAGCGTTCCCAGAGCCGCAGGCGCCGGGCGGGGCCGTTTCGCGCCTCTTCGGGATCGGTGACCCAGAGCAGCTCGAGGAACCCATTGTGGAAAAAGAACCGCCGGTTGGCCGTCCCCTGTCCCTGATGAACGTTGTCCGACCCCTCGGTCAGCCCGAGGCGCGCCAGCGCCGCCGCCTCCGGGGCGCGGGGCCCGCAGCACAGGAACACATGATCGATGGCGTAGGTCACTGCCGGACATGTCCGGCGGTGGGCTCACAGCCCCGGTGCAGGATGCGTCCGCCCGCTCCCGCGGCGGCCTTGAAGACGACGTTGACCATGGTTCCCTCCACCGCCCACCGCCGGCCATTCCCTTACCGCTGCGGCTCGTAGCCCTCGTAACGGGGCAGCTCGTCGCTGATGGTTTCCCAGTTGGCTTTGGATGTAATGAAGATATGCGCGCCCGGGCGCTCGGCGATGTCCGATTCGACCGTTCCCAGCCGGATGCGCACCTGCCCTGGCGCCGCGTCGTTACGGCTCATGATGGGCGAGCCGCAGGTGCGGCAGAAATACCGCGTCTTGCCCGGCATGGCCTCATAGGCGGTGAGATTCTGCGCTCCGGCAGTGAGCCTGAACCCGCCGGCGTCAACGATGCCGTTGGTGGCGAACGCACTGCCCTGGGCCTTGCGGCACTGGGAACAGTGACAATAGACAATGTTGCGGATGGCGCCGGTAATCTCGAACCGCACCGTCCCGCAAAGACAGCCGCCTGTATACATCCCAGTCTCCCAACACGCTGTTTGGCGGCGCCCGTCAGAAGGCGCTTCTGACCACGCCGCCGTCCACCCGCAGGGCCGCCCCGGTGGTGGCCGACGCCAGCGGGCTCACCACGTAGGCCACCAGGGGCGCCACCTCCTCGGGCGCCGCGAACCGCTGGATCAGCGAGCTCGGGCGCATGGTCTCGAAGAACTCCTTCTCGAACTCCTGGAAGGACTTGCCCTCCCGCTCAGCCAGCTCCCGGACGAAGCCCCCCACACCCCGGGAATTGGTCGGCCCCGGCAGTATACTGTTAACGGTGATGCCCGTCCCGGCCACGGATTCGGCCAGTCCCCGGGACACGGCGAGCTGGGCGGTCTTGGTGGTGCCGTAGTGGATCATCTCGGCGGGGATCTGCACGCCGCTTTCGCTGGAGATGAACACGATGCGCCCCCAGTTGCGCGCCTTCATGCCGGGCAGGTACAGGCGGCTCAGGCGCACCCCGCTGAGCACGTTGACCTCGAAGAACCGCCGCCAGTCCTCGTCGGTGATGTCCTCGAAGGCCACCGGCTCGAAGATCCCCAGGTTGTTGACCAGTATTTCCACCTCCGGATAAAGCGCCGCCACCTCCTGGGCCGCCCCGGCCGTGGACAGGTCCCCTGCAAATCCCAGCACCTCTCCGGCCGCCTCCGGGGCAAGCTTTCCGACCGCGGCATCCACCGACGCCTGGGTGCGGCCGTTGACGATCACCCGGGCGCCCTCCGCGGCCAGGCGTTGGGCGATGGCGTAACCGATCCCGGCGGTGCTCCCGGTCACCAGCGCCAGCTTGTCCGTCAGTTGCAGATCCATCAGGCCCTCCGTTCAGCAGGTATTCCGCGCACTGTCGTCTTCAATGTCTAGACGATGCCGGTGCTTTCCTCCAGGGTGACCCACCGGCCGGGAGGCAGCCCCCTCCCGGATTCCACGGAAACCACGGACAAGTCGTAGCCCGGATCAGCGCCAGTTGCAGTCGTAGCCCGGATTAGCGCCAGCGTAATCCGGGAAAACAAGAGAGCCACGGAACCCACGGAACCCACGGAAGGGCTCAATCAAAGGCCCCACCGACTACACGGGCGGGGATAACCGAAAGACCCCGGATTCCACTTCGTTCCACCCGGGCTACGGTCCGCGAACCGCCGTCGTGGGAGCCCGACCCGGGTAGCCCGGATTAGCGACAGCGTAATCCGGGGAAACAAAGCGCCACCGAACCCACACAGGCGACCCGACCAAAGGCGGCACGATCAGTAGCCGTAGCCCGGATTAGCGCCAGCGTAATCCGGGGAAGCAAAGCGCCACGGAACCCACACAGGCGACCCGACCAAGGCGGCACGATCAGGATTTGTGTCCGTACCGGGTCAGCAGTCTGTCCAGATGATTGGCAAACGCCTGGCGGTCGCCCTGGCCGAGGGCCGGCGGCCCGCCGGTGTTGACGCCGCTGGCCCGCAGGGTATCCATGAAATCCCGCATGTTCAGCCGCTGCCGGATGTTGTCGGCGGAATACAGCTCGCCCCGGGGACTGAGGGCGTGGCCGCCCTTGTCGATGACTTCCGCCGCCAGGGGGATGTCGCTGGTGATCACCAGGTCGCCGGCCTCGGCGCGCCTGACGATTTCGTTGTCGGCCACATCAAAGCCGGCCGACACCTGGAGCGTGCGGATCAGGGGCGAGCGGGGAACGCGCAGGGGCTGGTTGGCCACCAGGGTGAGGGGCACGCCGGTGCGCTGGGCCGCCTTGAACAGAATCTCCTTGATCACCGCGGGACAGGCATCCGCGTCCACCCATATCTTCATTTGAGGTGACTTCCGCCGAAGACCGCCGGAGCACGGGGCCCCCATGCCCAGGCCCGCTCAATCGGGCGGGCCGGCACCGGCCCGGGTGAGGCGGGACGGATCCTCAGCGGCCCATGCCCCCGGACATGCCGGGCATGCCCGGCATGTTCATCACCGGCGGCACTTCGAAGCGCGAGGCCGGCGGCGTCTCGGCAGTGAGGCTCTCCACGGTCATGGTCCCCCCGCTGCCGGTCGCCTGCAGCAAGCCGGTCTTGCCGTTGAGGGCGGACAGATCCATCCGGCCCCCGCCCATGGTCCGTCCCATGGCCGTCCAGGCCTGCATGAATTCGCGGGCCAGGGGTTTGTCCGTGAGGACCATGGTGCTGGTGTGCTGGCCGCCGCGGCTGTCGGCCACCGTCACCTGATACACGCCGCCGCGGATCCCGGCGATGGTCTTGTGTCCCGAGGGCCCTTTCA
>DATFLG010000092.1:0-9067 GCA_035267985.1 Gammaproteobacteria bacterium
ACAAGGTGGCCGACCAGACCGCGGCCGGTGCCCAGCAGACCGCCAGTGCCAGCGAGGAGCTGGCGCGCCTCGCCACCCAGCTTCAGGGGCTGATGGCCCAGTTCCGGACCTGACGCCCGCTCTGTTCTGGCCCCGCCCGGGTGGTTCCGTTCGTCCTTCACGGGATGTATATTAGTAAGACCTAATATATATTCTTTGAATGGGCATATTCGCTATGCTGAGAGTCGGGTCTGGACGGGAGGCAGCCATGGGTATCTTGTGTCGGTTGCTCTGGGTGCTGGCCGTACTCTGGTGGGTGCCTGCGGGCGCCCAGACCGGGGCGGCCGACGCCGGGGGCGCTCTGGATACCGCCACTGCCCGGCTGCGCAGCGTTCCCCGGGAGGTGGTTCTCGACGGGGTCGTGGAGGCGGTCAAGCAGTCCACCGTGTCCGCCCAGGTTTCCGGGCGTATCGAGCAGATCAATTTCGATGTGGATGACTACGTGCCCCGGGGCGCCGTGCTGCTGCGCTTCCGGGACAAGGAGGAACGGGCCCGGCTGGAGCAGGCCCAGGCCACCCTCAATGAGGCCCGTGCCCGGTTCAATCAGGCCCAGGCCGACTACGAGCGCATCAAGAACATCTACGCCAAGAAACTGGTGTCCAAATCGGAGCTGGACAAGGCCACCGCCCAGCTCAAG
Source organism: Gammaproteobacteria bacterium (assembly GCA_035267985.1). Lineage (GTDB taxonomy): Bacteria > Pseudomonadota > Gammaproteobacteria > DATFLG01 > DATFLG01 > DATFLG01. Next base: position 677 of record DATFLG010000092.1, read on the forward strand.
TCGGCCCGCGCCCGGTTGGAGTCGGCCCAGGCCCGGGTGAAGGAAGCCCGGGAACAGCTGGACCATACGGTGGTGCGAGCGCCCTACAGCGGCATCGTCGTCAAGCGGTTCGTGGAGGTGGGGGAGACGGCCAGCGCGGGCCAGCCCCTGATGACCGGCCTGTCCCTGGAGCAACTGCGGGCGGTGGTTTCCGTTCCCCAGGAGTACGTGGACGCGGTGCGCCGGGCGGGCAAGGCGCGGGTGTTCGAGGCCAGTCCGGACCTGGGCGACATTCCAACCGGCAAGCTCACCATCTTCCCCTATGCCGATCCGGATACCCACACTTTCCGGGTGCGCATCGAGCTGCCGGATGTTCCCCGGGGCCTGTACCCGGGGATGATGATCAAGGCCGCATTCGATGTGGGCCAGCGAAAACGCCTGCTGGTCCCGCGCCAGGCGGTCACTCATCGCAGCGAGGTGACGGCGGTCTATGTGGTGGACGCCAAGGGCAGGGTGCATTTCCGCCAGGTGCGTGCCGGGCGCAATGTCGCTCCCGATCTGACCGAGGTGCTGGCCGGCCTGCAGGCGGGTGAAAAAGTGGCCCTGGATCCGATCCGGGCAGGCGTCGTCCTCAAGCAGCAGTGGGCGGAAGCGGGGACGCTCCATGAGTGACCGCCCGGGGAGCGACCGCCCGGGGAGCGACCGCCCGGGGAATGGCCGGCTGGGCGTCTCCGGTGCCATCGCCCGCAAGTTTCTCCATTCCCAGATCACCCCTCTGCTGGCCCTGGTGGGGCTGCTGCTGGGCCTGTTCGCGGTGGCCATCACCCCGCGGGAGGAAGAGCCCCAGATCAACGTGACCTTCGCCAATGTGTTCGTGCCGTTCCCGGGGGCCAGCGCCAAGGAGGTCGAGCACCTGGTCACCATTCCCGCCGAACAGGTGCTCTCGGAGATCGAAGGGGTCAAGCATATCTACTCGGTCTCCAAGCCCGGGATGGCCGTGCTGACGGTGGAGTATAAGGTGGGGGAGGAGCGCACCCAGGCCATCGTGCGCCTGTACAACGCGGTGTTCTCCAAGCAGGACTGGCTGCCCCCCAATCTGGGCACGTTGCAGCCCATCATCAAGCCCAAGGGCATCGACGACGTGCCCATCGTCACCGGCACCCTGTGGACCGACGATGCCCACCGCGGCGCCGCGGACCTGCTGCGGGTCGCCCATGCCATCGAGGCCGAGCTCAAGCGGGTCCCCGGCACCCGGGATATCTACACCGTCGGGGGCCCCGACCAGGTGGTGCATGTGCTGCTCGACCCCCAGCGTCTGGCCGCCTACGGCATCGGCGTCGAGGACCTGCGGCGCGCCCTGCAGGCGGCGAACCGGTCCCGGGACAGCGGCGACCTGGTGGCGAACAACCAGGAGATCCAGGTCCGCACCGGACGCTTTCTGACCCGGCCGGACCAGGTGGCCGACCTGGTGGTCGGCGTCCACAATGGGGCTCCGGTTTATCTCCATGACGTGGCGCGCGTGCGCTACGGTCCCGATCAGCCCCACCAGTACGTGACCTTCGGCACCGGGGCGGCGGCCGCCAAGCGGGGTATCACCGCGCGGGGCGTGTTTCCCGCGGTCACCATCGCGGTGGCCAAGAAGCCGGGCACCAACGCCGTGGATATCGCCGATCAGGTGATCCAGCGCTTCCACCAGCTGCGGGGCACCTTCGTGCCCGAGGGCATCCACGCCACCGTCACCCGCAACTACGGGGTGACGGCGAACGACAAGGCCCAGACCCTTATCCACAAGTTGATTTTCGCCACCACGCTGGTGGTGCTGCTGGTGCTGTTCGCCCTGGGCTGGCGGGAAGCCATCATCGTGGGCACGGCGGTGGTGATCACCCTGATGATCACCCTGTTCGCCTCGTGGGCCTGGGGCTTCACCCTGAACCGGGTGTCCCTGTTCGCCCTCATCTTCTCCATCGGTATTCTGGTGGACGATGCCATCGTGGTGGTGGAGAACATCCACCGCCACATGCAGATGGGCGGGCGCAGTCTGTCCGAGGCCATTCCTCGGGCGGTGGACGAGGTGGGCGGCCCCACCATTCTGGCAACCTTCACGGTGATCGCCGCCCTGCTGCCCATGGCGTTCGTCAGCGGCCTGATGGGGCCGTACATGAGCCCCATCCCCATCAATGCCAGCATCGGCATGCTGATCTCCCTGGCGGTGGCCTTTGTGGTCACGCCCTGGCTCACCTATCAGGTTCTCAAGAACCGCCCGGCTCACAAGTCCCACGGCGAGAGCGTCTCGCCCCGGCTCTACCGGTTTTTCAAACGGGTGGTGGGGCCGTTTCTCAATGCCAGAGCAGGGGCCCCGAAGCGCCGCTGGCTGATGCTGGCCATGGTGGTGCTGATCGGCGGCTCGGTCAGCCTGGCGGTTTTCGAGCTGGTGGTGCTGAAGATGCTGCCGTTCGACAACAAGTCGGAGCTGCAGGTGGTGGTGGACATGCCCGAGGGCACCGCCCTGGAGCAGACCAACCACGTGCTTCACGAGCTGGGCGGCTATATCGCAACGGTGCCGGAGGTGACCGACTACCAGACCTATGCGGGGACCGCCGCCCCGATCAACTTCAATGGCCTGGTGCGTCAGTACTATCTGCGCAAGGGTGCCAACGTAGGCGATATCCAGGTGAACCTGGTGGACAAGAAGCACCGGGACCGTGAGAGTCACGACATCGCCAAGGCGATACGCGGCCCGCTGGACAGGATCGCGGCCAGGTACCACGCGAACATCAAGATCGTGGAGGTACCACCCGGCCCTCCGGTGATGGCGCCCCTGGTGGCGGAGGTCTATGGGCTGAACTACGACGGGCAGATCAAGGTGGCCAAGCAGGTCCGCGAGGCCTTCGAATCCACGCCCGATATCGTCGACGTGGACGACAGCGTGGAGGTGGCGGCTCCCAAGAAGCTTCTGGTCGTGGACCGTCAGCGGGCTTCGCTGCTGGGCGTGTCCCAGTCCCAGGTGGTGGAGGCGGTGGGCATGGCCCTGGGCGGGGAGGACGTGACCTACCTGCACCGCCAGACCTACAAGTACCCGATCCCGGTGCGGGTGGAGTTTCCCGTGTCCGACAAGGCGGACCTGGACGCGCTGCTGGCCTTCCGCGTGCGCAGCCAGACCACGCAGCGGATGATTCCTCTGGGCGAGATCGTCTCCGTCAACAATACCCGGCGCGAGCATGCCATCTACCACAAGGACCTGCTGCCGGTGGTGTACGTGACCGGCAACATGGCCGGTCCCATCGACAGTCCGCTGTACGGCATGTTCCAGATCTACGGCAAACTCCAGGGACTGTCCCTGGACGGGCAGCACCTGCAGCAGTTCCTGATCCATCCTCCGGACAACCCCTACCGCTACAGTCTCAAATGGGACGGGGAATGGCAGATTACTTATGAAACCTTCCGGGACATGGGTATCGCCTACTCGGTGGGCCTGATCCTGATCTATCTGCTGGTGGTCGGGCAGTTCCGGTCCTATCTCACCCCCCTGATCATCATGGCGCCGATCCCCCTCACCATCATCGGCGTGATGCCGGGGCACGCGCTGCTGCACGCGCCGTTCACCGCCACTTCGATGATCGGGATGATCGCGCTGGCCGGCATCATCGTGCGCAACTCCATTCTGCTGGTGGACTTCATCAACGAGGAGCTGGCCCAGGGCATGTCCTTCGAGGAGGCGGTGATCCGCTCGGGTGCCGTGCGCGCCAAACCCATTGTGCTCACCGGGCTGGCAGCCATGCTGGGGGCCACCTTCATTCTGGACGATCCGATCTTCAGCGGCCTGGCCATCTCGCTGATCTTCGGCATCCTGGTGTCCACGGTGCTGACGCTGCTGGTGATTCCGGTGCTGTACTATGCGGCGGGCTGGCGGCGGCAGGAACGGGCCGGGCAGGAATCGGAGCAGAGGTGACGCCGGCCCAACGCCCGGGGCGGGCGCTCAGGCGTCGTCGTCTTTCTTGCGGGATTTGCCGAGCTCGCGGAGCATGCGCTCCTGCTCGGCGAACGAAGGCATGCGGCTGCGACGCGGCGAGTCGTCCCCGGGAGCGTCGTGGGAGACGGGGGCATGGCCGCCGCGTTCCGTTTCCTTGACCTGCACATAGTCCTGCAGCAGCTCTTCGGTGCCCTCTTCGGCGTCGCGCTCCCGGCTCCCGTAACGACCCTGGTAGCCGGCCGGCGGTGCCGCCCCCGCGCCCAGGTACAGGTCCATGCGGACCTGCTTGTTGACGGCCACCAGCCGGCGTTCGATCCAGAACAGGTCGAACAGGGCGAACGCGCCTTCGACCGCCAGGGGCGCCAGGGCGAGGGTCGGGTTGAGGGCGAGGGCCAGAATCAGGGTCAGGGCGGTGAGCACGACGTAGGCCAGGCTCCCGAGGCGCTCGCCCAGATAGGCCCGATGGGCGCCTACGGGAAACAGGACCCACAGCAGGTAGGCCACCGACCGCTTGCGCAGGGACCGGGCCAGCTCCATGTTGAGCCGCTGCAGTCCGGCGCCCTCCAGGTCGAATTTCTTCCAGGATTCGCTCATGGGGCCATCATACGTGCAACCCCCGTCCCCCCCAAGGCCGTCCGCGGGTCCGGAATCGGCCACAGCTATTAGGTTTATTTTATGTTCATCAAATTAGTTGATAATATGGTCGTCTTCGCGCGGGGGGCGCCAGCGGTGTGGCCCGCCCGGCGCGCCCGGGCCGGTTTTCCCGCGCCGAGTGAATGAGGGAACCTCATGGCCGACCGCAGATTGCAGGTATTCCACACGGTCGCCCGCCTGTTGAGCTTTACCAAGGCGGCCGAGACGCTCCACATGACCCAGCCGGCCGTGACCTTTCAGGTGCGCCAGCTGGAAGAGCATTTCAACACGCGGCTGTTCGACCGCACCCACAACCGGATCAGCCTCACCGAAGCCGGCAATCGGGTCTACGAGTACGCCGACCGCATCTTCGAGCTGTACGCGGAGATGGAGAACTCGGTGCGGGAGATGACCGGAGAGATCAGCGGGGTGCTGATCATGGGTGCCAGCACCACCATCGCCGAATATATGCTGCCGGCGCTGCTGGGCGACTTCAAGACCAAATACCCCGAGGTCAACGTCCACCTCAAGGTGTCCAACACCGATGGCATCGTGTCCATGGTTGAGAACAACGTGATCGATCTGGGGGTGGTGGAGGCGCCGGTAATGAACAAGAATCTGGTGGTGGAGGTCTGCCGCATGGACCAGCTGGTGGCCGTGGCGCCGCCCAATCATCCCCTGGCCGCCGAAAAGAGCGTTCCCATCCAGCGCATGCTGGAATACCCCTATATCTGCCGTGAGGAAGGCTCCGGAACCCGCGAGGTGATCAGCGACTATTTCGCCGCCTCCGGCGTCAATGTCGCAGAAGTGACCGTGTGCATGGAGCTGGGCAGCCCCGAGGCCATCAAGGGGGCGGTGGAAGCCGGGATGGGGGTGTCCATCGTATCGCGCGCCACCATCGTCAAGGAGCTGCAGCTCGGCACCCTGGTGGCCGTAAACCTGGAACCGCCCCTGGAGCGGCCGTTCTCCTTCGTCCACCAGAAGCAGAAATTCCGCCACCGGGCCATGGATGAGCTGCTGGAGTTCGCCCGCGCATACTGTCAGACTCACCAGGAACTGCCGACCTAGATACAGGAGCCCGCGATGCAACTCTATTGCGTGGTACAGCACACCTACTCAGAATTTCTCGGCCTCGTCGAGACCCAGCTCGAGAAGCGGGACATCGGCTTCAGCTATTTCCGGCCTTTCGTGGGCCAGGCGGTGCCCGGAAGCGTCATGCAGTTCGACGCGCTGTTCCTGCTGGGCGGTGCCCATCCCACCACCGACCGGGAGCGCTGCCCCTGGGTGGCCGATGAGCTGGAGCTGATCGGCGTGTTCCGCAAGGCCGGGCGGCCCGTGGTGGGAATCGGCTTCGGCGGTCTGCTGGTCGCCGAGCAGGCCGGCGCCGAACCCTCTCCGAAACCCCTGCACAACGCCTACTGGACCACCGCCCGCGTCACCGAGGCAGGCAAGGGAGACGCCCTGGCCGAGGCCCTGGACGGGCGGTATGTGCTGGTCATGTACAATGGTTCGGCGGAGCTGCCCGAGGGGCTCGAGCCGTTGGTAGTGGACGAGTCCGGCAACTGGCTGGTCATCCGGCCCGACCCGCTGACCTACGGCATGCTGGTCCGTCCGGAGATGAAGCCGGGCATGCTCGAGGACATCGTGATGGAGGCCAAGCGCAAGGTGCCGCCCAACATGACCGAGCTGCTGGAGACGGCGCGCGAGCAGTGGGGCGCCATGCAGGACATGACCGATCACGTCATCGTGGCCCTGGTCAAGGAGCTTGAGCTCATGCGGGAACGGCGCAAGACGCCGGTGTTCAACCTGAAGGTTGAGACCTGAGTCCCGCCGGCGCCCGGAACACGATCCCATGGCTGATGAGCGTGAACATCTGCTGCAGTTGCTGGACCGGCTGGGCCCCTCGGACCGGTCCGCGGTGCTGGCGTTCGCCGAATTCCTGAACCAACGCGCCGGCCAATGGGGCGGTGCGTCCCGGTCCGTGCCGCCCGCCACCGCGGAGCCCCGCGAGCAGGCGCCGGCGCCCCCCGTCGAGGAGCCGGCCGACATCCCCCGCCCGGAGAACGAGTCCGTCGTGGCTGCCGTGAAGCGGCTCTCACGCACCTACCCCATGCTGGAGAAGCGTGAGATGCTGAACGAGACCTCCGCCCTGGTGGCCCAGCACGTGATGCAGGGCCGGGACGCGATGGAGGTCATCGACGAGCTGGAGATTGTCTTTCAACGCCGTTACGAGAAGCTGAAGGCGAACGACTGACAGCCGCATGGAAATCGTCCGTCAGTGGTTCCGCCGCTATCTTTCCGATCCGCAGGTCATCATTCTTGCCGTTCTGCTGATCGCCGGCTTCGCCGTCGTGCTCACCTTCGGAGGTATGCTGGCGCCGGTGCTGGCCGGGGTGGTCATCGCCTATCTGCTCGAAGGCGTGGTGGCGGCCCTGGAGCGCTTCGGGATGCCCCGCCTGGCGGCGGTCCTGGTGGTCTTCGTGCTGTTCGTGCTGTTTCTGGTCTTCGCCCTGTTCGGGCTGCTGCCGCTGCTGTCGAATCAGATCGCCCAGCTGCTGCAGCAGCTGCCCAACATGGTCGCCAAGGGACAGAAGACCCTGCTGCGCCTGCCGGAGCTGTATCCCAACTTCATCACCGAGCACCAGGTCAGCGAGCTGATGACGGGCATTCGCGGCGAGCTGGCGACCTGGGGTCAGCACGCGCTGTCGGTCTCTGTCGCCTCCCTGGTAGGTGTCATCACGCTGCTGGTCTATGTGATTCTCGTGCCAGTGCTGGTGTTCTTTTTCCTCAAAGACAAGGATCGCATCCTGCAGTGGGTCACCGGTTACCTGCCCCGGGATCGGGACCTGGCAGCCACGGTATGGCGGGACGTGAACGCGCAGATCGGCAACTATGTGCGCGGCAAGGTGTGGGAGATTCTCATCGTGGGAGTCGTGACCTATGCCGTGTTTGCCCTCATGGGCCTGCAGTACGCGTTGCTGCTGGCCACTCTGGTGGGCTTTTCCGTGATCATCCCCTATATCGGGGCGGCGGTGGTGACCGTACCGGTGGCGCTGATTGCCTATTTCCAGTGGGGTCTGAGCGCCGACTTCCTGTGGGTGGTGGCCGCCTACGGGGTGATTCAGGCCCTGGACGGCAACATCCTGGTTCCGCTGCTTTTCTCCGAGGTGGTCAACCTGCATCCGGTGGCCATCATCATGGCGGTGCTGATCTTCGGCGGTGTCTGGGGTTTCTGGGGCGTATTTTTCGCCATTCCCCTGGCTACTCTGGTGCAGGCGGTGCTCAAGGCCTGGCCCCGCGCGCCCTTGAGTGAGGAGGAGGAAACCGGTCTGGTTTGACCGCGGCCCGGGCAATGCCCGGGCCGCATGTGGAGCGGGGGGCGGACCGGCGGTCAGGTCCGGCAGTGTCCGTTCTTGCAGTCGGTTGAAGGAGCCATCCCGGGCCTCTTTCACCTCGCTTCGCCGCGGCGCATGTCCGCGGCTCGCATCATGTCTCAAGCACGTGCGCGCTTGGAACATGATGTGTTTCTCGACAATCTGCTAGAGCGCCTCCGAGGCATAGTCCGCCAGGCGCGAGCGCTCTCCGCGCAAGAGCATGATATGGCCGCTGTGGGTCCAGTGCTTGAACCGGTCCACCACGTAGGTCAGCCCGGAGGTGGTTTCCGTCAGATAGGGTGTGTCGATCTGGGCCACATTGCCCAGGCATACCACCTTGGTGCCCGGTCCGGCGCGGGTTACCAGGGTCTTCATCTGCTTGGAGGTGAGATTCTGGGCCTCGTCCAGGATGAGATACTTGTTGATGAATGTCCG
>DATFLG010000093.1:0-7727 GCA_035267985.1 Gammaproteobacteria bacterium
TCACCGGCAATCTGGTGTGGGGCATGGAGTAGGATTCGGCGCACGGGCCCACGGCGTCGCGCCATCCACTCACCCTGCGCAGACTCGCCCGGCAAGCCCGGCCTGCACCCCCTCAGTACACAACTGCCTTGACCTCAAGGACGCCCGGCAACGCCAGCACCGGGGACCCGATGAACGAAACGGTCAGGGGCTCGTTGTCACGATAAACGATCCTGGAACCGAGCCGAGCGCGACACAGCCCGTGGGGACAGACTGGCCCACGACTACATGCGTGGGTCCCGCCCCCGTGACCCTGGCGGCGCCAACGCCTCGGGGGGAAATCCCGGACATCGCGCGCCCAGGGGACACGCCCCCTGATCCCGGTCGTCAGGACCGCGCCAGGCGCGGAAACCGGATCAGCTCCCGCGGGCACGGCCTGATGATCCATGCACCTTTGCCACCACCACCAGAGCCATCTGCCCCAGAATGACCGGAACCAGGCTTGCCCCAAGGACGACCCACCACTGGGACATCTCCAGGGGAACCACCTTGAGCAGCCCGGCCAGGGCGGGCACGTAAACGCCGGCCAGGAGCAGCCCCCCGCAAAGCGCGAAGGCCGCCCACACATAGGGATTGCGGACGATCTCATTGCGCAGCACACCGGTACCGGGCGAGCGCATGTTGAAGGCATGCCACAGGCGCGCAAGGCCATAGGTGAGGAACGCCATCGACACTGCCGTCGTGGTATCCGCTCCCATCACCCGCAGGGCGTAGGCGAACACCCCCAACAGCGCAGCGCTCATCAGGACACCGAAGCCGGCGATCGCCCACCAGTGCCCGTGGGTGAGGATGGGCTCCTTCGGATCCCGCGGCGGCTCACTCAGTGTGCCCGCTTCGGCGGGCCCCACACCGAGGGCCAGGGCGGGAAAGACGTCCAGCAGCAGATTGAGAAACAGAATCTGCAGAGGCAGCAGCGGCAGCGGCGCATTGACCACAGCAGCGACCGATACGCCGATGATCTGTCCCAGGTTTCCGGACAGCAGGAACACGACGAACTTGCGGATGTTCCTGAATATGGCACGGCCCTGCTCGACCGCCATGACGATGGTCTCGAACGCATCGTCTTTGAGGACGATGTCGCTGGCTTCCCGGGCCACCTCGGTGCCGCGCCTGCCCATGGCGATGCCGATGTCCGCCTTCTTCAGGGCGGGCGCATCGTTCACACCATCGCCGGTCATGCCCACCACTTCCCCATAGGCCTGATAGATCTCAACCAGCCGCAGCTTCTGCTCGGGCGCGACCCGGGCGAAAATGGCGCTGTCGCGAATGCGTGCCGCACGTTTCCCATCGCGGTCTCCCTCGGCCGCCAGATCCCGTCCGGTCAACACCGCGGGCGGCGCTCCTTCCGCGATACCCACCGCGACTGCGATATTGGCGGCGGTGGCCGGCTGGTCGCCGGTCACCATGACCACCCGAATCCCTGCCTGGCGGCACCGGCGGATCGCCGCCTTCACCGTCTCCCGCGGAGGATCGTAGAGACCCACCAGGCCCAGCAGAACGAGGTCCTCGTACGGCTCCGCTCCCAACTCCGCCACCCGCTTCTCAGCGACTGCCAGAACCCGAAGTCCCTGCCCGGCGAGCTTCTCGTTGCGCTCGCGCCAGTGCCGCCGCTGCGCTGGGTCCAGCGCCGACACGTCCCCTTGAGGGGAGGCGGCCCGCGCGCACGCGTCAATGACCGGTTCCGGCGCGCCTTTGACCAGGATCAGAAAGCCCCGCCCCTCACGATGATACGTGGCCATTTTCTTGGTGGCCGTATCAAAGCTTTCCTGGCGAACCTCCGGCAGATCCCGCAGCAGCTGCGCCCGGCGCAGGCCCGCGCCACGGGCGGCCTGCAGCAGGGCAACCTCCGTGGGGTCGCCCGTCACCCGGCCCTCATGGTGGGCAGCGTCGGTGCACAGGGCGGCCACCCGCAGCACCTTGTACAAACCCTCCTCGGCGAGAGGATCGACGCTCCGGGCATCCCGCCGGAATGCAGCGCCGTGCGCCTCGCGTACCATGTCCACATCCCCGGCAGGCAGGGCCACACGCCTCACGGCCATCCGGTTCTCGGTCAGAGTCCCTGTCTTGTCCGTACAGATAACGGTGGTCGCGCCCAGCGTCTCCACGGCTGAGAGCCGCTCGACCAGGGCATTGCGGCGGGCCATGCGCCACATGCCCCGACCCAGCGCCACGGTAGCCACAATGGGCAGCCCCTCGGGGACCGCGGCAATGGCCAGCACGATCCCGGTCTCGATGATGACAAACAGGTCCCTGCCCGCCACCACACCCGAAAGGATCACCCATACGCCTACGGCGATCACGAAATAGATCAGGCGTTTCCCAAGACGCTCGAGGCGCCGCTCCAGGGGCGTGAGCTCTCCCCGGGCCTCCTCGACCAGGGCAGCCACGCGGCCGATTTCGGTGTCCATGCCGGTTCCCACGACGACGCCTTGCGCCGTTCCCCGAGTGATCGCGGTTCCCTTGAACACCATGCTGTGGCGGGCTGAAAGGGGTGCCCGGGGATCCTCCACCGGCGTGGGATTCTTGGCCACCGGCACGGATTCGCCCGTGAGCGCGGCCTCGTCGCACTGGAGATTCTCTACCGCAATCACCCGCAGGTCGGCCGGAACCACCTGCCCTTCCGAGAGCTGGACGATATCGCCGGGCACCAGTTCCCGGGCCGGAATCTCCGACACGGCCCCCGAGCGCCGCACTGTCGCCGTCATCTGGCCGACCCGCTGGAGCGCCTCCATCGACTGACGCGCACGCCATTCGGTTCCGAAGCCGATCAGGGCATTGATGAGAAGAGCCCCGCCAATGGCGACGGCTTCGAGGAATTCCCCGAAGCCGGCGGCGACCGCGGCCGCAACGAGAAGCAGAAGCACCACCGGGCTTTGGAACTGGTCCAGGGCGATGCGCCAGGGGGGACGCTGGCGCGATTCGCGCAGCCGGTTGGGTCCCACCGCCTGCAGCCGCCTGGCGGCCTCCTCCCTGGAAAGCCCGCGCTGGGAATCCACGTCCATGCGCCGCAGCAGCGCGCTGGCGCTCTCGTGGAATGCCGGCCCGTGGGAAGACCCCGGTGTCACCGGGCACCGCTCGTCCATGACGCAGGCCCTTGCCGCCCCGCGGGTTGACGGGTCCGAACTTCACGGCCCCCGATCGATGGGCATGAGCGGCCTGGAGCCGGCGGCCGCTTCGGGTGTGCGCGAAATCCGCTTCGAACCGCCCGGCGGCGTGCTTCGTATTCACAACGCACGGGGCTGAGTCTCGCAGCCGGGGATAGCGGAAATCCCATCGGATACGTGGCGCCGCGCATGACTCCTCACTGAGGCCGGAAAGATATCCCGAGACTTCCCCGAGTATAGAGAGCGCGGCCGCGCCCGGATTTCGCTGACGCCTCATACGGGCTACGGCGGCCCGGTCAGACGACATCGGCCAACCGAGCCATGGCAGCCCAACTTGAACGAAGGGAAGTCCGGGACACCGGCCAATGCGCAATTCGAAGTGCAGTCCTCGGAAGTCGGGACTATCCCGCTCCGGGCCCGCTCGGGTCTTCATTCGTCATTCCGCGCTCTGCATTGCATTCCTTTGTCCGTGCTTTCCGTGTCTTCCGTGGCGCTTACATCGCCGGATTCCGCGATGCCCCGTTAGCCCGGGACACCCTCCAGCGGTGCCTGGCCGGCATGCAGGAACCAGCGGTCCAGTACCACGTGGCGGGTGAACCAGGGGCTGGTCAACAGCCGTGAGGCGAGAAACGTCTTGAGGCGGGCAGGGATGCGGTCGGTGATCCCGCCCCGGCCATCGCCGAACCGGGCCCGCAGCCGCTGTTCGTAGGGCGCAAGGAAAGCGGCGCTGTACTGTCCCCGCGCCGCAGCGATGACTTCGGCCGCCATGAGGCCGGATTCGACCGCCGGCCGGATGCCCTCGCCGCTCTGGGGGTAGGCCAGCCCTGCAGCATCGCCGATCAGCAACACGCCATCGTCCAGCAGCTGGCGCGGACCGTGTCCGTACAGCAGATAGGCATGGCCGTGGAAACGGCTGGGGATGTCCGCTGGTATGCGGCCCCTGGCCTTGAGCAGGTCGCAGAACTCCGCCAGCTGCTCCGAGAGACGATGGTTGTCCTCCCGACCCAGGCCGATGTTGAGGTAGGCCCCTTTGCGAAAGCACCAGCCGTAGCCGGACAGATCGTCGCAGAACACCAGCTCGGGCACCTCGCCGTCCACCCGGCAGGCGGCCTGCTGGGCGGCGGTCATGGGGAACTCCACCTCTTTGGCGGCGACCACCGGTTCACCCCGCCCCACGCGCGCACCGAGATGCCGGGCCACCGGACAGAAGTGGCCGCCCGCGCCGACCAGCATGGGTGCACGGACGGCGTCGTTCATCACCCACCAGGCGCCCTCGCGGCGCAGGGTTTTCACCGGTTCCTCCAGACGCAGGCGCGCACCGCTGCGCTCGAGCAGGAACTGGTCGAACTCGCAGCGGCGGATGCCGTAGCTCACCACACGCCCGTAGTCGGTATGCAGGTCCGGCCCGGCCCCGATCGCGGTGCGGAATCCGGTGATGGGCTGGAGCACGCGCCCGTTTCCATAGCTGTCCGGATCAAGTCCCAGCTCCCGGGCCACGCCGGTGGTGATCCACCCGGCGCACACCTTGTCCCGGGGAAAGCCGGCCTTGTCCGCCACCACCACGTCCAGTCCACGGACCCGGAGCCGTCCGGCGCAAGTGGATCCCGCTGGTCCGCCGCCGATGATCAGTACGTCGCAGGAGTCCATGATGGCGCTATACCCGATAGAGGAAATCGCGGCTCCATGGCACGTTCGGATCGCCGGTGCGGTAAAAGCAGACCTGGAACAACTGGAGGTCGCCGCTGTTGAACGCGGCGATGGACCCGGCCAGATAGAGCCGCCAGGTCCGCGTGAACGTCTCGTCGAACATCTTGCGCACCCGCTCCTCCGCGGCCCGATAGCGCTCCAGCCAGTGCTCCAGGGTCAGCGCATAGTGAAGACGCAGATTTTCCACATCCGTCACTGACAGCCCGACCGGTTCGAAAATACCCATCATCTCCCCCAGGCTGGGCGGATGAGCGCCCGGGAAGATGCGTTTTTCGATCCACGGGCTCATCATGCCGGGCCGGTCGCGGCCGATGGTGTGAATCAGCCCCCGCCCATCGGGTGTCAGACACCGGTCGATCACGGCGCCCAGTTGCTCGTAGCAGGCCGGCCCCACATGTTCGAGCATGCCGACCGAGACGAAGGCATCGTATTGTCCACTGATCTCCCGGTAGTCACCCTCGACGAATTCCACCCGGTCCTCCAGCCCTTCCGCCCGGGCCCGCTCCCGCGCATAGGCGAGCTGCTCGCGGGAGATGTTGTAGGCGGTCACACGGACTCCGTAGTGGCGCGCCATGTGCAGCGCCAGGGCGCCCCACCCGCAGCCTGCCTCCACCACCCGTTCCCCGGGCCGCAGGCGCAGCTTGCGGCTCACATGGTCGAGCTTCGCGGTCTGGGCCTCTTCCAGGCTCATCTCCGGGTTCGGGAAATAGGCGCAGGTATAGACCATCTGGCCATCGAGCCAGAGGCGATAGAAATCATTGCCGATATCGTAATGGTGATGGATGTTGTCACGGGCGCGGCTGAGGGTATTGCGCCGGGGCTGGGCCATCCGGTCCGGCAGCCAGGATTTGATCCCGCCACGGCGGCCCCGGCGCAGGGCACGGTAGACCTGCTCGAGGCACTCCGCCAGATCGCCCTCCACTTCGATGCGTCCGGTGCTGTAGCCTTCGCCGAACTCCACATCCGGATTGCTGACCAGCCGATAGAGCATCGCCCGGTCCCGAATGTGGACCCGGGCCACGGGAGCCCCATCGGACGGCGCGATCTGCTGCCCGTCCCACAGCACCACGGTCAGCGGCGGCTCACCCAGGGCCGTCAGCATCCGTCTGAGCACCCGCCTTTCGAGGCCGAGGACCTTGCTGTTGACGCTCTCGCCTTCACCGCCCCCGCCGCCGGCGGGCCCGTCCAGCAACTCCGCCTTCTCTCGTTTCATGAGGTCCTCTCCCGCATCATCCGTTCTTCACATCTTATTGACCCTGGATCCGGCGATCCCCTGTTGCCGGGCGGCTCGGTTCTTCCGATTCTGGCCATTCCGTGCCACGGGTGGCGCCGTGTCCACAGTCTGTCGCGGTCTCTCAAGGGTATCCAAGGCGGGGCTGCGACGGAACCCCGTCGACGCCGCCGCCAGGCGCATCGGCGGGACATCTGAGGGCGGGCCCGCCCGGCGCCGGGACGCACACCGATGCCCGGGGGCCCCGCCGAAGCGCCGGCTCCGTGGGCTACACTGGAGCTGACAGCCCACGGGGTCCGGGCCCCGGACCGCACGCTCCGGTGGAGCGCCCCACACTGGCTGCATCCAAGGGAGAAGGGCTCATGAAGGTCGTGCTGCACAGCGAGGAGGATCTGGAGTTCACGGAATTCGACACCCCCGGGCTGGAGCTGGAAGCCGAGGATTCCGGGGCCCAGTTCAGCGCTCTGCAGATGTTTGCCACATCCCTGGCCATGTGCACGTTCTCGATCCTGATGGCCTACGCCGAGCGGGCCGGCGCCGATCCGGCGTCCCTGACCATGCGGCTGCGCTGGTCCTACGGGGAGGACCCGATGCGGATCGCCCACATGGACATGGACATCCATTGGCCGGATCTGCCCGAGTCGCGCCTGCGTGCGGCCGAGCGGGTCGCCGCCCGCTGCACCCTGCACAATACCCTCGAACATCCGCCCGAGGTGGTCACCCGGGTGTCATCCTGAGGACCCGCGCCGGCGGATGACAGGTAACAACCCTCGCGATAGGATAATCAGCGTCTGCCGTGGGTGGATCGCGTGTCCCGGGCGCCCGGGCACAGGCCACCCGCGGGCCCGGCCCCCGGGCTTCCGCTTTGCCGGGGCGTGCGTGGGGAGCCGGGCCGACGGCCGCGCGTTGCATTCAACTGATTTGTAATGGAGATCTGGCGATCGGCCCAGGGTGATGGTGCCGCGGGTGCCGGCCCACCGGGCGGCGCCGCCCAGGGAAGGCTGCCGGAAGACCCTCAACCCCTGGGTGCCCGCCGGGGCGGGCAGGAGCAGCAACCTTCATGAACGACCGCGAGATCATCCCGCCACGTCCGTCCCTGGGCGAGCGTTTCCTGGGCTATTTTCTTCCCTGCGAATCCAATGACGCCGGCCTGGCCTGGTCGCCGGCCTCCCATTTGCGTCATGCCCGCCGGTACCTGAGCCGCAACCTGACCGCTGCCCTGGTGCTGCTGGCCGCGGCCGCCGGCCTGCGGGGCCTGGAATTCGAAATGCTCAGCTGGGGCGCCCTGGCCACCGGCTGCCTCTTCGCCTGTCTGGGCACCTTCATGATCGGCGCCGTGGCGGTGCAGGCGCGGGGGCTCTAGTGTGCCGTGCCGGAAAAATGGGGGATAAGGGCTCGAACCCCTTTTCCGCCTGCCCGGTTGACCCGGATCAATGCCGCCGGTCAGCCATGGACTATGCTTTCTGAAGATGCAAAGGAGGATTGTCCGCACCCGCCCATGACCAGGGAACACCACATGGAACGGCGATGGAGCCACCGTGTCCCGCTGAGGGAAAAGGTGACCGTGTATTGTCAGGGCAGCCAGGTCCTCACCGCACCGTGCCGCAACATCGGCCTGGAGGGAATGCTGATCGACACCACACCCG
>DATFLG010000094.1:0-5492 GCA_035267985.1 Gammaproteobacteria bacterium
CTGGGCGCCCATGTTCTCGAACTTGTCCTGAAGCTCGATCTCCTTGGCCACGGACACCCCGTCCTTGGTCACGGTGGGCGCACCGAACGCCTTGTCCAGGACCACGTTGCGGCCCTTCGGGCCCAGGGTCACCTTCACCGCATTGGCCAGAACGTTAACGCCGCGCACCATGCGATGGCGGGCGTCGTCACTGAATTTGACTTCTTTTGCCGTCATGTTCGATTTCCCCTCGAAACGTTCGAATTTGCCTGACTGTCGATCCGGTGTCTCAGCCTTCGATGACTGCCATGATGTCTTCTTCGCGCATCACCAGCATGTCTTCGCTGTCCAGCTTCACCTCCGTACCGGAGTACTTGCCGAACAGGACCTTGTTGCCCACCTTCACGTCGAGGGCACGCACCTCGCCGTTATCGAGCAGCTTGCCGTTCCCGACAGCGATCACCTCTCCCTGGATCGGCTTCTCGGCGGCGGTATCGGGGATCACGATCCCGCCCGCCGTCTTGCGCTCTTCCTCCATGCGCTTGATGATCACGCGGTCATGCAACGGACGAATGTTCATCGGGTTTCTTCTCCTTCAGCACCAAAAATGACTGGATGGGCTTGCATTGTCCTAACGAGCCGATTATTAGCACTCGCTCTCGGTGAGTGCTAATAATAACGGCCAAATCAGGAGAGTCAAGGGGGTTCAAACCGCAAATCCAGGGGGAACAAGGGGTCAGACCCCTTGTTCTAGAGAAAAGGGGGTCAGACCCCCTTTTTCTTACTTCTTACCGCCGGCGCCGGTCGTCCTCCCGGCGGAATTCCCCCTCGATGGTCCGCGGCCCGCGGCGGGGGTCGTGGCCGGGGCCGACCCGGTACACCACATGCCGGTCCAGGTACCACAGGGCCGCCCGGCGGCGCAGGGGCGGGATCAGACAGAGAAACCCTACGAAATCCGTGAAAAATCCCGGAGTGAGCAACAGGGCGCCGCCGACCACCAGGAGCACCCCCTCGATCACCTCCACGGCCGGGAGCTCCCCCCGCTCGAGCATGGCCCGGACCCGTTGCAGGGTGGTAAAGCCCTGATGGCGCAGGAGCAAGGCCCCGAGCACCGCCGTGAAGACCACCATGAAGACCGTGGGCAGGGCACCGATCAGGCCACCCACCACGATCAGCAGGTAAATCTCCAGCAAGGGAAGGGCAAAAAAGCCGACTAACAGCAGAGGGAACAGGTTCATCGATCAAAGATACCCCAATCCCGGCCGGCGGGTACACCCGTCACTCCGGGCAAGGACCGTCCGGCGACCGAATAAAATGCACGCCCATTGCGTCTTAACTGTCATGCACGCCCGCTGCCCGGAGCGCCGGGCTTTGCGGGCCCAAATCGCTTCGGGTATCGTCTAACCCCATGAATGAAGACCGTCTGATTGTCTTGTGCACGGTTCCGGACGGGGAGACGGCGGCCGCTATCGCCGCCCGCCTGGTGAAGGACTCCCTGGCCGCCTGCGTGAACATTCTGCCCGCTGTCACGTCCGTGTATGTATGGGACGGGGAGGTGCAGAACGACGCCGAGCAGCTGCTGGTGATCAAGACCCGAAGCGGCGTTTTCCAGGCCCTGGAAAAGGCCGTGCTGGAGCTGCATCCCTATGAGCTGCCCGAGATTATAGCGGTCCCCATCCAATACGGCCTGTCCGGATACCTCACCTGGATCGACCAGACCACAGGTAGTTGACCCATGAAACATCGGTGGTTGCCCCTGCTGCTGGGGCTGCTGTTCCTGTCGCCGGCGGCCCACGCCCAGTCGGCGGACAATCTGCTCCCCCCCCATCAGGCGTTCAAGTTCAGCGCCAAGGCCGTCGGGCCCGACACCGTCCACGTCCACTGGACGGTGGCCGACGGCTATTACATGTACCGCAAGCGGATCAAGCTCCATGCCGACACACCCGGGGTGAAGCTCGGGGACTTCACCCTGCCCGAAGGCAAGGTCAAGCATGACGAGTTCGTCGGCGACGTGCAGACCTATCGCCACCAGCTGGACGTGGACATCCCGGTCCAGCGCAAGGCCGGCGCCCCGCGCACTTTCCAGCTGGTGGCGGTGTCCCAGGGCTGCGCTGACGCGGGGGTGTGCTATCCCCCCCTGACCGACAGGGTGAAGCTGACCCTGCCGCAACCGCCGGCCCAGCAGGCCGCCTCGGCGGCGTCCCCGGGCGCCAACCCGGGGGGCGGCGCCCTCAACAGCGTGGGCGGGGGTCTGGGCGGCGCCGGCGGGGGCGAGTTCCTGGAACCCGACAAGGCCTTCCGGTTCAGCACCCGGGTGGCCGGGCCCGACACGGTGGTGGCCCACTGGAAGATCGCCGACAAGTACTACCTGTACCGGAGCAAGTTCAAGTTCTCCCTGGCCGACGCCAAGGGGGTGACCCTGGGCGCGGTGGACCTGCCCCAGGGCCAGACCAAGGACGACGAGTTCCTGGGACGGGTCCAGGTGTTCCATCACCGGGCCGAGGCGCGCCTGCCCCTGAACCGCACCGAATCGGGGCCCACCACCGTGGACCTGAAGGTCACCTATCAGGGCTGCGCCGAGGCCGGCATCTGCTACCCGCCCATGCACAAGACCGTGGCCCTGAAGCTGCCGGCGGCCGGCGGGGGGGGCGGCGGCGCAGCCGGGACCACCCGGACGCCGCCTGAGCCCGCGGGCGCTTCCGGCCAGACGCCGGCCACGCCGGCGCCGCCCGTCTCGGAGCAGGACCGCCTCGCCCAGCTGCTCACCACCAGCCCCCTGTGGCTGAGCCTGGGCATCTTCTTCGGGCTGGGGGTAGGGCTCGCCTTCACCCCCTGCGTGTTCCCCATGATTCCCATCCTCTCCAGCATCGTGGTGGGACAGGGCGAGCGCATCACCACCCTGCGGGCCTTCACCCTGTCGGTGGTCTACGTACTGGCCATGGCCGTGACCTACACCGCCGCGGGGGTGCTGGTGGCCGAGGCCGGCCAGAACATTCAGGCCATGTTCCAGAATCCCTGGATCCTGAGCAGCTTCGCTGCGCTGTTCGTGCTGCTGTCCCTGTCCATGTTCGGGTTCTACGACCTGCAGATGCCGGGGTTCCTGCAGAGCAAGCTCAGCGAGATCAGCAACCGGCAACAGGGAGGCACCCTCATCGGCGTGGCCATCATGGGGTTCCTGTCGGCGCTGATCGTCGGGCCCTGCGTCGCCGCACCCCTGGCCGGCGCTCTGCTGGTGATCGGCCAGACCGGGGACGCGGTGCTGGGAGGCAGCGCCCTGTTCGCCCTCAGTCTGGGCATGGGCGTTCCCCTGCTGGTGGTGGGCACCGGCGCCGGTCAGCTCCTGCCCCGCGCCGGCGACTGGATGAAGCCCATCAAGGCCGTGTTCGGCGTGCTGCTGCTGGCGGTGGCCATCTGGATGCTCGAGCGCATCCTGCCCGGACCGGTGACCATGATCCTGTGGGCCGCGCTGCTGATGGTGTCTTCCATCTTCATGGGCGCCCTGGACTCCCTGGGCCCCGACGCCACCGGCTGGCGGCGTTTCTGGAAGGGCACCGGCCTGGTGATGCTGATCTACGGGGGCGTGCTGCTGATCGGTGCCACCGCCGGCGGCAGCGACCCGTTCCAGCCTCTGCACCGGTTCGCCGTCACCGGCGGCGCGGGCGCCCAGGCCAGCGCCTCCGAAACGGGCGGTCACCTGGACTTCCGGCGGGTCAAATCAGTGGCCGACGTACGGCAGGCCGTGGCCGCCACCGCGCGCCAGAACCGGCCCGCCATGCTGGACTTCTACGCCGACTGGTGCGTGAGCTGCAAGGAGATGGAGAAGTACACCTTCTCCAAACCCCAGGTCCGCAAGGCCCTCGACAATGCGGTCCTGCTGCAGGCCGACGTCACCGACAACACGGCGGACGACAAGGCCCTGCTCAAGCACTTCGGCCTGATCGGACCCCCGTCCATCCTGTTCTTCGGCCCCGACGGCCAGGAGCGCCGCGGCTATCGTGTGGTGGGCTTCATGAACGCCAGCAAGTTCGCGGCCCACGTGGAGAAGGCGACCCGGGAGCGATGAGAACAGCGCCACGGAAAGCACGGACAAGAAGAAGTCTTTCCCCGGATTACGCTGACGCTAATCCGGGCTACAGGGGTTCGGCTGCAACGGCGGTGGTTCACGGATAGTGGCCCGGATGGAACGAAGTGGAATCCGGGAAGTTTCGCCTTATCATTTTCCGCGCTTTCCGTGGTTTCCGTGGCTCCGGACTTTCCCCGAATTGCGATGATGCCCACGACTGTCACCCCGGATTACGCTGACGCTTCATCCGGGCTACCACGGTCCGAATCAGCGCCGGTGGTTTGCGGATGGTAGCCCGGATGGAACGAAGTGGAATCCGGGGATGATTCGTTATTCGTTGTGTCTGCCCGTACGTTCCGTGGCTGTTCTCTTTCCCCGGATTACGCTGACGCTAATCCGGGCTACCACGGTCCGAATCGGCGCCGGTGGTTTGCGGATGGTAGCCCGGATGGAACGAAGTGGAATCCGGGGATGATTCGTTATTCGTTGTGTCTGCCCGTACGTTCCGTGGCTGTTCTCTTTCCCCGGATTACGCTGACGCTAATCCGGGCTACGGCTTGTCCGTGCTTTCCGTGTCTTCCGTGGCGCCTTGTCTTTTGTTTGATTACTGACGCAGATTGAACTTGCGGATGAGGTCATACATGGTGGGGCGGCTCACTCCCAGCAGGTCCGCGGCCTGGGAGATCTTGCCCCCCACGTGGTTCATGGCCCGCACGATGGCCTGGCGCTCGGCCTGGTCCCGGATTTCCCGCAGGTCGAAGGTGGTCGAGTCCATCTGGTCGGTCCCGCCCAGTTCCAGGTCCTGGGCGGTGATCTGTTTCTGCTCGGCCATGATCACCGCCCGTTTCACCCGGTTCTCCAGCTCGCGCACGTTGCCGGGCCAGTGGTAGGACTCGATGGCGGTGAGGGCGTCCTTGCTGAAGCGGTGGATCTGGCGCCCGTGCTGGCGGCTGGCCCGTTCGAGAAACGAGCGCGCCAGCATCACCGCGTCCCCGGCGCGTTCGCGCAGAGGCGGAATGCGCACGCTGATCTCGGTGATCCGGTAGAACAGGTCTTCCCGGAACTGCCCGTTGCCGATCAGCCCCGGCAGGTCCTTGTGGGTGGCGCACACCACCCGCACGTCCACGGGAATCTCCTCGCGCCCGCCGACCCGTTCCAGCACCCGCTCCTGGAGGAACCGCAACAGCTTGGCCTGCAGGGACATGGGCAGGTCGCCCACTTCGTCCAGAAACAGGGTGCCCCCGCTGGCGGTTTCGATCTTGCCCGGGGTCTGCTTGGCGGCGCCGGTAAAGGCCCCTTTCTCGTAGCCGAACAGCTCGCTCTCCAGCAGCGTCTCGGGGATGGCGGCGCAATTGATGGCCACGAACCGCCCGTTGCGCCGGGCACTCAGGGCGTGCAGGGAGCGGGCCAGGAGCTCCTTGCCGGTGCCGCTCTCCCCCAGAAGCATGAC
>DATFLG010000095.1:0-5773 GCA_035267985.1 Gammaproteobacteria bacterium
CCAGCTCCAGGGTCGTCCGCGCAAGGTGCTGATGGTGATCGTCTCGGTGGCCACATCGGCGCTGATGTTCCTGCTCGCCTGGTACGCGCTCGGCTACGTGGACAAGACCCACCAGATCGGCAGCGTGACCCCCGCCATGCAGATCCCCCTGTACCTGATCTATCTGTGGGTCCCGGTGGGATTCGTCCTGGGAGGCATCCAGTACGCGCTGGCGGCGCTGCGCAATCTCGTCAGCGAAGACGTGTGGTTGTCGTTCTCCAAGAAGGACGAGTACGACGACGATCCCCACTCCCAGGGATTCGGCTGAGGCGGCGGACCATGCTGACCCTGCTGTTCACGGTGATGATCGTCCTGCTCCTCATGGGCTTTCCCATGATGGTGCCCCTGGTGGCCTCGGCCCTGGCGGTGTTTCTGACCCATTTCGCCGGCCTGGATCCTTCCATCCTCATCCAGCAGATGATCGGCGGGGTCAAGCCGCCGGTGCTGATCGCCGTGCCCATGTTCATTCTGGCCGCGGACATCATGACCCGCGGACACACCGCCAACCGGCTGCTGGATCTGGTCATGGGCTTCGTGGGACACCTGCGGGCCGGGCTGCCCATCACCACCGCGGTGAGCTGCACCCTGTTCGGAGCGGTGTCGGGCTCGACCCAGGCCACGGTGGTGGCCATGGGCGGGCCGCTGCGCCCCAAGCTGCTGGAGGCCGGCTACAAGGACAGCTTCGCCATCGCCCTGATCATCAGCTCCAGCGACATCGCGCTGCTGATTCCACCGAGCATCGGCATGATCATCTACGGGGTGGTCTCGGGCACCTCGGTGGGGGAGCTGTTCATCGCCGGCATCGGGCCGGGGCTGCTGATCCTGGTGCTGTTCTCCGGCTACTGCTACGTGGCCTCGCGCTGGCAGAACGTGCCGCGCCAGCCCCGCGTCCCCTGGCCCCAGCGCTGGGCGGCGGTGCGCAAGGCAGTGCTGCCCATGGGCTTTCCGGTGATCATCATCGGGGGTATCTACAGCGGCATGTTCAGCCCCACCGAGGCGGCGGCCATGTCCGTGCTCTATGCCCTGGTGCTGGAGCTGGCGGTGTTCCGGGCGGTCCGGGTGCGCGAGCTGCCGTCCATCGCCCTGTCCACGGGCCTGATCACCTCGGTGGTGTTCCTGCTGGTGGCGGCGGGGACGGCATTCTCCTGGACCATCTCTTTCGCCCAGATTCCGAACATGCTGATCGGCGGGCTGGTGGCGGGGGAGGCGGCCCACCCGGAGCGCATCCTGGTGATCATCTCGGTGGCGTTCTTCATCGGGTGCATGTTCGTGGACCCGATCGTGGTCATCCTGATCCTCACGCCCATCTTCCAGCCGGTGGTGGCCCACGCGGGCATCGATCCGGTGCTGGTGGGGACCCTGGTGACCCTGCAGGCGGCCATCGGCTCGGCCACGCCGCCCTTCGGCTGCGACATCTTCACGGCCATGGCCATCTTCCGGCGGCCGTACCTGGACATCATCCGGGGCACGCCGCCGTTCTTCGTGCTGCTGCTGATCACCACGGCCCTGCTGATCGCCTTTCCCCAGATCGCCCTGTTCCTGCGGGATCTGGCCTTCCACTGAGCCTGCCGCCGCCGGGATCGGGGAGGCAGGCGCGGCCTGCCGGGCGGCTCAGGCGCCGTTGATCAGCCTGGTGAGATCCCCTGCGATGGTGTCCACGCTCTCGTTGCCGCTGGCCAGCAGGCGGATCCTGCCCTTGCGGTCGAAGATGTAGATGGACGCGCTGTGATCGATCACGTAATCCCCGTCGGGCTTGACGTGTTTGTGCACGTACACGTGATAGCGCTGCTTGAGGGCCTTCAGGGGCGCGCCCTGGGCGCGCAGCGGAACGAAGTGCGGGTTGAACGCGGCGCAGTAGGTCTTGAGCTTTCTCAGCGAATCATGCTGCGGGTCCACGGTCACGAACAGCAGGCTCGCCTGGTCGGCCTTCCTGCCCAGCGCCTTGAACACCTGGGCCATCTTGGCCAGGGTGGTGGGGCACACGTCGGGACAGTGGGTGTAGCCGAAGAACAGCAGGGTGATCTTGCCCCGGTAGTCGTCCTGGGTGACCACGTGCCCCGAGGCGTCGTGGAGCCGGAACTTCAGGGGCGGCATCTGTCCGGTGATGTCGGAGAGCTTGAATTGCGGGGCCGGCTTGCTGCATCCGGCGAGCGCCAGGGCGGCGAGAAACGCCAGGGCAGCCGCCCACAGCAGGCGCGGTCGGTGTTGCGCGGACAGTGACATGTCGGGGACCCGGGGTTATTGCGCCGAGGGCGGACGAACCGTGAACTCCACCTTCATGTCCGGCCGGTCCGCGAAGTGCAGGGTGACGGGCATCCGGCTGCCGATCTTCAGAGCATGCTTGGGCATCATGAACATGACGTGATAGCCGCCCGGCTGGAATCGGATGTCCTTGCCGGGGGCGGCGTCGACGCCGTCCACGTGGATCATGCGCGACACGCCGTCTTTTTCCACGCTGCGGTGGAGCATGGTGCGGCCGAAGGCGTCGCAGTGGGCGCCGGTCAGGCGCACCTTGTGGTCGGTGCCGTTGTGCAGGGTGAAGTACCCGGCCGACGGCGCGCCGCCGGGCAGGTAGCGGATCCAGGGGTTGGACACGGTCACGCCGCCGGCCCAGGCGCCCGAGGCAAACAGGGCAAGGCACAGGATGCTGAGCAGTCTTTTCATGGCGGATTTCCTGGTCTTCGTCCCGGCGCCTAAGCGATCCGGGAGGGGGTAGGGATCGTGCCCGGGCGGGCACGGCGGCTTTGCGCGGCCTTGACGTTGCCGCCGCCTCTGGGGCACGGCACGTTATACGGGAGGCAACCAGCTTTCGCAAGGGCCCGGCCGGCGCCCCCGGGGTGATGCGGGGCCGGTTGAATTTCCCCCGGGGCGGGTATATCCAAGGGGTATGGGACATGCGAGCCAGGGAGCCCACGGTGGTGCCTGACAGGCCGGGGAAGGCGTGCGGCGCGCTGACCGCCGTGGCATTGGCCTTGTGGGCCGGCGTCGCCCCGGCTGCGGGCGGCCATGGGCTTTCCCCTGATCAGGTGGCCTTGCGCACCCACGCGCTGATGTGGGGCGGCGCGGCGGCGGTGGGGCTGTACGGCGCCACCACCTGGTGGAAGGCCGGGGTGGAGGGGCGTTTTCGCACCGCCGACGAGGGCTGGTTCGCCCAGGATACCTATGCCGGGGGCGCCGACAAGCTGGGGCACCTGTACAGCGCCTATATCGGCACGCGGCTGCTGACCCGGGGGTATCAATGGGCGGGCAACGACCGCCGGCGCTCCCTGGGCCTGGCCGCCGCCACCACCCTGGGCACCCTCATGGCCGTGGAGCTGATGGATGGTTTCTCCAGGGAATACCGCTTCAGCATCCAGGACGCGGCCATGAATGCCTCCGGTGTGGCCATGGGTCTGCTGCTGGAGCGTTATCCCCGGCTGGACGAGAAGGTGGGTTTCCGGCTGCGCTACCGGCCCTCCGGCGGCGCCGGTTTCGATCCGGTGGACAACTATTCCGGGCAGACCTACCTGTTGGTGGTCAAGGCCGCCGGCTTCCCGGCCCTGCGCCGGAACCGGGTGCTGCGCTACCTGGAGCTGGCGGTGGGCTACGGCTCCCGGGGCTACGAGTCCACCGATCCCGCCGGCCACAGCCGGCATCTGTATTATGGTGTGTCCCTGAATCTCAGCCAGGTGCTCAACGACACCGTGTTCCGGGGCCGGCGACGCGGCACTGCCATCCAGCGGGTCACGGACACGGCGCTGAAATTCGTGCAGGTGCCGGGTACCGCCGCACTGGCCGACCATCGGTTTTCCCGGTGATCGCGCGCCGGGGTCGCCGGTGTCGCGAGCCGGTCCGGGGCCCTACCCTGTAAAGAGGGCGGGACGCAACAGGCGCTGCTGCGGTATCGTTTCATCCCACGGGCTGTTTCCCGAGCGGGCCGTTTCCGGAGCGGATCGCTCCGCGCCCGGCAGCATTTCTGAAAAACACACACCGACTGACGGAGACCATGGCATGATTGTGCGTACCCTCGAGGAATGCGAGAAGACCGACCGCCGCGTAGTGACCGAGAACTGGGAAAGCACCCGCCTGAGCCTCAAGGACGACAACATGGGGTTCTCGTTCCACATCACCACCATCTATCCCAACACCGAGACCCATATCCACTACAAGAACCACCTGGAAACGGTCTACTGCATCGAAGGGGAAGGGGAGGTGGAAACCATCGCCGACGGCAGGAAGTACAGGATCACGCCGGGCACGGTCTACATCCTCGACCAGCATGACGACCACTATCTGCGCGGCGGGCCCAACGGCATGAAGGTGGCCTGCGCCTTCAATCCGCCGGTGAGCGGCCGGGAAGTCCACGACGAGAACGGCGTCTATCCCGCCGACACCGACTGAACCTCCGGCGTGGCGGCGGGGCGCCGGCAGAAGTCGGCGCCTCAGCCCTCGCCGGGCAGGTCTGCTGCCCGGGCGCCCGTTCCCGTCTCGTCGCGTCGTCATGCGGGATGGACCGTCCCATGTTGGTGTCTCCGGTGACGCAGTCGCCTGCGGTTATCGGTTTTTGGATTCGGGTATCGATTGGTGAAACGTATGACAACCGTGGCGTCTTCGAGAAATATCAGATAGTCATTCCACAGTCCGCCCGTGAAACCCTGCACCTCAAGCCGGGGTGGAAGGTGGATGTGCTGGTCTGCGAGGGGCAGCTGGAATTTGTCCCGGAGGGGGTGACAGTCATCCAACAGCAACCTTGATGTGCCCGCAGTCTGATGATTTGTCCAGGTGCTCCGTAACCCGGATTTCCACGTCGCTTCCCAGCGCTGTTAGGAATCTAAGCAGGCGCTCCAATGAAAAGCCCTCAAGTTTCCCGCGTACGAGATTCGAGACCTTCGGCTGATCGATCCCAAGTATCGTGGCAGCCCGGGCCTGAGTTAACTTCTCAGCCTCGATTGTCGAACTGATGAGCTCGGCAAGTTGCGCCTTTAATAGAGCTTCCTCGGAGTCTGGCACACCGAGGTCCGCAAAAACATTGTCGCTGCCTCGTTTGATTTGTCCGGTCATTTGTACATCCGCCCGTCGTGATGCGCCTGAGCGTCCTGCAAGCGAGCCTTTATCAGTTCGACATCCCGCTTCGGCGTTGTGATGCCACTTTTCGATTTCTTCTGAAAGGCGTGTAACACGTAAACTGCTTCAGCAAACTTGACCGTATAGACCGCGCGATACGTACCACCACGGTAGTTTTCTACGACCTCAAGCACCGACGCTCCACCAAACCCGCGAAGCGGCTTTGCATCGGGATGCTTGCGTCCCATCTGCGCCAGGAACAGCGCGTAGCCCATCACTCTTCTTACGTCGGCGGGGAACTCTCGCAAATCGCTGCAGGAGGAACCTACCCATTTGATTGGCTTCCTTGCCATATGCTATTACTAGCATATCTATCGGCGCTAAGAAACCAATTCCCAAATACGGGCTCGGCAACCAACCTGCTGGGGAGCGCGGGCCAGGGGATCCATTGCCGCACTTACATCGCGCTCAACAAAAAACCGGCTCTGGGCCGGTTCTCTGTAAGCGCTTGATTGATTTGGTGGGCGGTGCTGGGATTGAACCTGGGTGGGCCTAGATAGGGCGTTATATTTCAACTACTTGTACCGCTTGCCACTTTTTAATACCGGCACAATAAGCCTGAATCAGTCGTTTTCGGGGGCCCGCTGGCACACTTTTGACACAGGGGTTGGACATGCCCGGGGGGGGGGGG
>DATFLG010000096.1:0-4141 GCA_035267985.1 Gammaproteobacteria bacterium
CGCCGCCGCCCAGCACCAGGGTGTGGTGGTGGCCTTCGAGGCGGCCGTGGCCGGGGGTGTGCCCATCATCAAGGCCATCCGGGAGGGGCTGACCGGCAATCAGATCGAATGGGTGGCCGGTATCATCAACGGGACCGGCAACTTCATTCTCACCGAGATGCGTGACAAGGGCCGGGGCTTCGAAGAGGTCCTGGACGAGGCCCAGCGCCTGGGATATGCCGAGGCCGATCCTACCTTCGACGTGGAAGGCATCGATGCGGCTCACAAGCTGACCATCCTGTCGTCCATCGCTTTCGGCATCCCCCTGCAGTTCGAGAAGATCTACACGGAGGGGATCAGCCACATCACCCGGGAGGATGTCAGCTACGCCGACCAGCTGGGCTACCGCATCAAGCACCTGGGCATCGCCCGGCGGGTGGACGAGGGTATCGAGTTGCGGGTGCATCCCACCCTCATCCCCTACCGGCGGCTGATCGCCAACGTGGACGGCGTCATGAACGCCGTGCTGGTCATGGGCGATGCGGTGGGGCCGACCCTGTATTACGGGCCCGGCGCCGGCGCCGAGCCCACTGCCTCCTCCGTGGTGGCGGACCTGGTGGACGTGGTGCGGGCCCTGACCGTGGATCCGGAAAACCGGGTGCCCCACCTGGCGTTCCAGCCCGATGCGTTGTCCGACAAGCCGATCCTGTCCATGGACGAGGTGGAAACCGCCTATTACCTGCGCATGCAGGTGGAGGACCGTCCGGGCGTACTGGCCGACATCACCCGGATCCTGGGGGAGCTGGAGATCAGCATCGAGGCCATTCTCCAGAAGGAACCCTCCCCGGGGGCCACTGACGTGCCCATCATCCTGCTTACCCGGGCCGTGAAGGAACGCCAGATGAACCAGGCCATTGCCCGGATCGAAGTCCTGGAGCCGGTCCAGGGCACCATCACGCGGATCCGCATGGAGCCCCTGAGCGGCAACTGACCCTTGCGTCATCTCCAGAGGCAACTCCAAGAATCAACATCCGGTATTAGCTCTAACTGCACAGGAACACGAAAGTTTCATTGAGGACTCTCTGAATGTCATTTCGACCCCGCTACACCGGACTGATCGAGCGCTACCGCGACCGGCTGCCCATCCATGACGACACCCGGATCATCAGCCTGGGGGAGGGCAACACGCCCCTGATCCGTCTCAACAACATTCCGCGCCAGCTGGGCCGGGATGTGGATATCTACGTCAAGTTCGAAGGGCTCAATCCCACCGGCTCGTTCAAGGACCGGGGGATGACCATGGCGGTGACCAAAGCCGTGGACGAGGGCAGCAAGGCGGTGATCTGCGCCTCCACGGGCAACACCTCGGCGTCGGCCGCCGCCTATGCCGCCCGGGCGGGGATCACGGCCTTCGTGCTGATTCCCGAAGGTAAGATCGCCCTGGGCAAGCTTGCCCAGGCAGTGATGCACGGCGCGGTGGTGCTGCAGATCCGGGGCAACTTCGATGCCGGCATGCGCCTGGTCAAGGAAGTGGCGGCTGAAGCGCCGGTGACCATCGTGAACTCCATCAACCCCTATCGCCTTCAGGGCCAGAAGACCGCTGCCTTCGAGATCGTGGAGGAGCTGGGGCGGGCTCCGGACTTTCACTGTCTCCCGGTGGGCAACGCCGGCAACATCACGGCCCACTGGATCGGCTACTGCGAGTATTCATCCGGATCGGGCGACCACGTGACCGCGGCCTGCACCTACTGCAAGGGACACTGCATGTACGCCGGCGGTGCGGTGGTGGGCAACCGCCCCACCATGGTGGGCTATCAGGCCGCCGGCAGCGCGCCGTTCCTGCGCGGGGCCATGGTCCAGGAGCCGGAGACCGTGGCCACGGCCATCCGGATCGGCCATCCCCAGAGCTGGGACAACGCCTGGACGGTGAGCAAGGAATCCGGCGGGTGGTTCGACGAATGCACCGACGAGGAGATTCTCGCCACCCAGAAACGGTTGGCCCAGGCCGAAGGCGTCTTCTGCGAGCCGGCCTCGGCCACCTCCCTGGCCGGTGCCCTGCGTGACATCGAAAGCGGACGCATCCCCGAGGGCAGCAGCGTGGTCTGCACCCTGACCGGCCATGGGCTGAAGGATCCGGACATCGCCATCGACCAGAGCCGCGGCGCCATGCAGACGGTGGACGCGGAGCTGGGGGCGGTGAAGGCCGCGATCATGGGCAATCTCAAGGCATGAAACCCGCGCTCTTGTTATTGATGTATAACATGAGAAGTATGCGATAACTCGCAGAAATAAATCATTCCTGCCATATCAATCAGCCCGCTAAGGCGGCTCTTGAGATTCGGTGCTTGACGTGGGCAAGCCAGCGCGCACCCTGACCCTCCTGCTACCGGGCCTGCTGGGTGATCTGCCGGGCATGGACCAGCCCGGCTTTCCCGAGCCCCGGGCCGGCGCGCTTGCGGAACTGCTGGCCCGGGGCCGGCGGCGGTCCGGGCCGGCGGAGGCGCCGGAGACGCTGCTGTGCCGGCTGCTCGGGGTCGCCCCGGACGAGAACGGGGACCTGCCGGTGGCGGCCCTCACCTGGCTGGGCGACAGCGGCGAGGCGGACGGGGGATGGTGGCTGCGCGCCGACCCGGTGCACCTGCGCGCGGACCAGAGCCGGCTGATCCTGTTCGACAGCTACGGGCTGGGCATCGAGCCGGCCGAGGCCGAAGCCCTGGTGGAGCGCTTCAACGGGCTTTACGCCGACGAGGGCTGGCGCCTTCATGCGCCGGTACCGGAGCGTTGGTATCTGCGCCTGGCGGCGCCCCCCGGTATCCGCACCACACCCCTGGATGCCGTGGTCGGCCGTCATATCGATCCGTGGCTGCCCACCGGCCCCGAGGCACGGCAATGGCACCGGATCCTCAATGAAGTGCAGATGCTGTTTCACGACCATCCCGTCAACGGCGAGCGCGAGGCCCGGGGGCGGCCCGCCATCAACAGCGTCTGGTTCTGGGGCGGCGGCGCGCTGCCTGGCGCGCCCCACCCGGACCCCTTGCCGATGGTCTGGACCGACGAGCCATTGGGCAAAGGTCTGGCGACCCTGGCCGGTGCCTGCCGGGCGGACCGACCCGCCGATGGGCGGGAATGGCTCTCCCAGGCGGGTTCGGGGGGCCATGTGGCGGTGATCGAGGATCTGCATGGGCCGGCCCTGTATGGGGACCTGGAGGCGTGGGCTCAGGGGGTTGAAGCCCTGGAAACCACCTGGTTCACGCCCCTGGTGCAGGCGGTGAAGCAAGGCATGTTGCAAACCGTCACCCTGTTTCCCGGCAACGGGCAGAGCTGGCACCTGGACCGCGGTGCCCTGCGCCGGTTCTGGCGCCGCCCCCGGGGCCTGGGGGCGTGGGGCTGACATGCGCATTCAGCGGCGCAGGGCCGATCCGCGGGCCTCGGGCTGGCTGGCCCATCTGCATCCGGTTCTGCGCCGGGTGTACTCAGCCCGGCCTTTGAGCGGTCCCGAGGAGCTGGATACCGCCCTGGGGCGCCTGCACCCCCTGGAGAGCCTGGGCGGGCTCCAGGAGGCCGTGGACCTGCTGGAGCGGGCCCGGGCCGAGGATTGGCGCATCGTGGTGGTCGGCGATTTCGATGCCGACGGCGCCACCAGCGTTGCCGTGATGCTGCGAGGTCTGCGGGCGCTGGGGGTATCCGATGTGCGCTATCTGGTTCCCAACCGCTTCGAATACGGCTACGGACTGACGCCGGAAATCGTGGCGGTGGCGGCACGCCAGGCGCCGGATCTCATCATCACCGTGGACAATGGCGTATCGAGCCTGGCCGGTGTGAAAGCCGCCCGGGAATGCGGCATCCGGGTGCTGGTCACCGATCATCATCTGCCCGGCGCCGAGCTGCCCGCGGCGGACGCCCTGGTGAACCCCAACCTCCCGGGAGACCGCTTTCCCAGCAAGGCGCTGGCCGGCGTGGGGGTGGCCTTCTATCTGCTGCTGGGCCTGCGGGCGCGGCTGCGCGCCCGGGGCGCTTTCGAAGGCCCGGAGCGGACCGAACCGAATCTGGCGGGACTGCTGGACCTGGTGGCCCTGGGAACGGTGGCGGATGTGGTGCCCCTGGACCACAACAACCGGATTCTGGTGAGCCAGGGCCTGGCCCGCATCCGTGCGGGACGGTG
>DATFLG010000097.1:0-5669 GCA_035267985.1 Gammaproteobacteria bacterium
TTACGGACCGGGAGTCACAGCCGTGCCGTGGTGTGCCCGTGAGAACAGATCGACGGGCGGCTAGGCCCGGTGGGCCCCTGGTGGGGTCCGATGCGCGAATCCTCCGTCGAACTCGGCGAAACCCGGGGCAATAGGCATGGCCGGACCGACGCCTGTCACAGACCGCAGCCTGGTGGCGCTGAGCAAGGCCTCCGACCGGCGACGTTTTTCCCGTCTGTGGGGTGTCATGGTGGGGGTCTTCCTGGGCGGCGGCCTCCTGGTGCTGCTGGCCTTCGGCCTGTGGAGCTGGCAGGACACCCGGGTCAAATTGCAGGCGGAGATCGCCGGCGAAGCCAAGCTGGTGGCCGACGGTGTCGAGGCATACCTGACCGGCCTGGGGGACGACCTGCCCTATCTCGGTGAATGGCTCAAGGCCGGGCCCCACACCCAGGCACAGATGTACCGTTTCCTGCGGAGCTACCAGGAACACCATCCCAACGTGGCGAGCGTGGTGCTGTTCGCACCCGACGGCAGGATGCTGCTCAATACGGCCGAACCCCTGAAGGCGAAACTGCCGGACCCCCGCGAACATCCCGCGTTCGTGGACAGTATCCGGGCCACCCTGCATACCAACGGGATCTGGGTGGGCAAGACCCAGCGCGGCCTGGTGCTCAAGTTCTGGCGTATCCCGGTGCGCTATGTGGTCCGTTCTCCTGGAGGCAAGCCCGAATATATTCTCCAGGCCAGCCTGCCCCTGGCGCGGCTGGTTCAGGAATGGCCCGGGCTGCGCCACCTGCATAACGGCGCCATCGGACTGATCCGGGCTGATGGCCTGCATGTGGCGCGTTTGCCGGAGCCCGATCCGGAGCGCCTTTACAGCCATGTCATGACGGGCCCTTTGATGCAGGCGCTGAGGGAGCACCCGGATGCCCGCCGCGGGGGCTACGATGGCAAGGTACAGAGCGACTTCACCCGGCGCATCGGCCGGTACGTGCGCCTGCGGCATTTCCCGCTGGTGGCGTACATCAGCATTCCCACGACCACGGTGTGGACCGCGTGGATGCGCAGCACCGCCCCGTTCTTCGCCCTGGGGTTGCTGGGTCTGGCGGGCTACGTGGGCCTGGCGGGCCTTTTCGTGCGCCGCGAGCGCCGCCACCTGGACGAGCTGGCCCTCAGGGCCCGGCGCGAGCCGGTAACCGGACTGCCCAACCGGCTTGCGGCCCACGAGTGGCTGGAGGAGGCGCTCGCCAAGGGCTCGGCGCTGGGCCTGCTGCTGCTCAACCTGGACGACTTCAACGACATCAACGACGCCCTCGGGGGCTCGGCGGGCGATCAGGTTCTCAAGCTGGTGGCCCGGCGGCTCCGGTCGGGGGTGAAGGACGAGACCGCTCTGCTGGTGCACCTGGGGGGCGATGAGTTTCTCATCGGTCTGCCGCAGACCGACCCCGCCGCGGCCCAGGAGTTGGCACGGCGACTGCAGCGGGGTGTCTCCGAGCCCATCGGCGTGGGCGAGCGTACCGTCCGCGTCCGGGCCAGCGTGGGCATCGGCCTGTATCCGGACGACGGCCAGACGCCCACGGATCTCATGCGGGCTGCCGCCACCGCGGTACACGTGGCCAAGCGCAGCGGCCGGGGACGCATCGCCTTCTATGATCCGGGTGCCAGCCGCCAGAGCGAAGTGCGGGTGATCTTTCACCATGCCGTGGAACGCGCCCTGGCCCAGAAGGAGTTCGTCCTCTATTACCAGCCGGTGGTGGCTTTGGATTCCGGCGAGCTGAAGGGCGCCGAGGCGCTCATCCGCTGGCAGGATCCCGAGCGGGGGCTGCTGGGTCCGGGCCAGTTCATTCCCCTCGCCGAAGCCACCGGCTGGATCGGCGCGATCGGCAACTGGGTGCTGCGCCAGGCCTGTGACGATCTTCGTGCCTGGCTGATCGAGGATATCGATCTGCGCCTGTCCATCAACGTCAGCGCGATCCAGTTCAACGACAACGAGTTCGTCAGCAACCTCGAGCGGGAGCTGGACACCGCCCGGGTTCCGGCCGATCGAATGATCCTGGAGCTGACCGAAACGACCGTTATGCAGGATGTCCAGCACAGCGTCCAGGTCATGCGCAAGCTGATCGGCACGGGGGTCGGGCTCGCGATCGATGACTTCGGCACCGGTTACTCGTCCCTGGCCTACCTGCGCCGGCTGCCGGTGCACGCCATCAAGATCGACCGGGAATTCGTCAGCCAGATCGAAAGCGACCCCGAGGGACTGGCGATAGTCCGGGCCGTGGTGGCGCTCGCCCGGGTGTTCGGGTGCGTGACGGTCGCCGAAGGCATCGAGACGGAGAATCAATATCGTCTGCTCAAGGGCGTGGGCGTGGACTTCGGCCAGGGCTTTCTGTTCGGCCGTCCCATCCCGGAAGAGGAGTTCCGCGCCCTGGCGGTCAAGGGCGGCACCCTGCGGGCGGCCAGCAGCCGCTGAACCGCGGCACCCCCCGGGAGACACCCCGTTTCCCCACTCCATCCGGGGCCGGGGATTTCACCTCCTTCGCGTTGGCGTCTACTCTTAAGCTCCAGGGACATCCATCCAGCGATCCGGTTGCGGAACCCTCCCGGAGGGGGCCGGCCGCAGCCGTTGCTTTGACCGGCGGACGAGCCGGGCGGCGCCTGTCCGGCCCCGGGGGCCGGGGCACCTTACGGTTCCATGACGGTCAGAGGGTTTTGACGACCGCGCCGCCGGCGCGGACAGCACCGTGGACGAAGGAGCAGGTGACGATGGACACAGCAAGGACTGGCGATGCGACAACCGGGCCCCTCGGCGGCGCGGAGCTGGAGCGGATCAATGCCTACTGGCGAGCGGCCAACTACCTGTCGGTAGGGCAGATCTACCTGATGGACAACCCGCTGCTGAAGGAGAAACTGCGCCCGGAGCATGTCAAGAAACGCCTGCTCGGCCACTGGGGTACCACGCCCGGGCTGAACTTCATCTACGTGCACCTGAACCGGCTGATCAAGGCGCGGGATCTGAACATGATCTATATCACCGGGCCCGGCCACGGCGGGCCCGCCCTGGTGGCCAATACCTATCTGGAGGGAACCTACAGCGAGCTGTACCCGAACATTCCCGCCGATGCCGAAGGCATGCGCAAGCTGTTCAAGCAGTTCTCGTTCCCCGGCGGGGTGCCCAGCCATGCCGCGCCGGAGACGCCCGGCTCCATCCACGAGGGCGGCGAGCTGGGCTACTCCATCGCCCACGCCTTCGGTGCCGTCTTCGACAATCCGGACCTGATCGCCACCTGCGTGGTGGGGGACGGGGAGGCCGAAACCGGGCCCCTGGCGACCGCCTGGCATTCCAACAAGTTCCTCAATCCGGCGACCGACGGTGCCGTGCTGCCCATCCTTCACCTCAACGGCTACAAGATCGCCAATCCCACGGTCCTGGCGCGCATCAGCCCCGAGGAGCTGGAGAGCCTGTTCGTGGGCTACGGGTACAAGCCCTTTCTGGTGGAGGGCGACGACCCGGCAACCATGCATCAGCTCATGGCCCGTACCCTGGAACAGGTCCTGGACGATATCCGGGACATTCAGGCCCGGGCCCGCGCGGGTGACGGCGGCGAGGCGGACCGGCCGCGCTGGCCGATGATCATCCTGCGTTCTCCCAAGGGCTGGACGGGGCCCAAGGAGGTTGACGGCAAGAAGACCGAGGGGTTCTGGCGGGCCCATCAGGTGCCCATCCCGCAGGCGGCTTCCAATCCCAAGCACCTGCGTCAGCTCGAGGAGTGGATGCGCGGCTACAAGCCCGAGGAGTTGTTCGATGACAACGGCACCCTCATTCCAGAACTGGCCGAGCTGGCGCCCAGCGGAGAACGGCGCATGGGCGCCAACCCCCATGCCAATGGCGGGCTGCTGCTGCGCGAGCTGCGCATGCCCGACTTCCGCGACTACGGGGTGGACGTCCCCAAGCCGGGACAGGTCAGGGCCGAAGCGACCCGCACCCTGGGCATCATGCTGCGTGACGTGGTGAAGCTGAACCGGGACCATCGCAATTTCCGCGTGGTCGGTCCCGACGAGACCGCCTCGAACCGGCTGGGCAACCTCTTTGATGTGACGGACCGGCAGTGGATGGCGGACATCCTGCCCGAGGACGAGCATCTGGCCCGGGAAGGGCGGGTCATGGAAATACTGAGCGAGCATACCTGCCAGGGCTGGTTGGAGGGCTATCTGCTCACCGGCCGGCACGGGCTGTTCTCGTGCTACGAGGCGTTCATCCACATCGTGGATTCCATGTTCAACCAGCATGCCAAATGGCTGAAGGTGACCAAGCATGAGATCCCCTGGCGCCGCCCCATCGCCTCCCTGAACTACCTCCTGACATCTCACGTGTGGCGTCAGGACCACAACGGGTTCAGTCATCAGGATCCGGGTTTCATCGACCTGGTGGTGAACAAGAAGGCCAATACCATCCGGGTCTACCTGCCGCCGGACACCAATTGCCTGCTGTCAGTGGCGGACCATTGCCTGCGTTCGCGGGACTACATCAACGTGATCGTGGCGGGCAAGCAGCCCGAGCTGCAGTGGCTGAACATGGATTCGGCCATCAAGCACTGCACGGCGGGCATCGGCATCTGGGAGTGGGCCGGAAATGACGAAGGCGGGGAGCCGGACGTGGTCATGGCCTGTGCCGGGGACGTGCCGACCCTGGAGACCCTGGCCGCGGTGGACCTGCTGCGCCAGTCTGTCCCGGAACTCAAGGTGCGGGTGGTGAACGTGGTGGATCTGATGACCCTGCAGCCCAGGGAGGAGCACCCCCATGGACTGTCCAGCTATGATTTCGACACCCTGTTTACCACTGACAAACCCATCGTTTTCGCGTTTCACGGCTATCCATGGCTGATCCACCGGCTGACCTACCGGCGCACCAATCATCGCAACCTGCACGTGCGTGGTTACAAGGAGGAAGGGACCACGACCACCCCGTTCGACATGGTGGTGCGCAATGATTTGGACCGTTTTCATCTGGTGGGCGACGTGATCGACCGGGTGCCCCAGCTGGGTTACATGGCGGCCCACACCAAGCAGATGATCCGGGACAAGTTGATCGACCACCGCGAATACATACGCAAGTACGGCGAGGATATGCCGGAAATCCGGGACTG
Source organism: Gammaproteobacteria bacterium (assembly GCA_035267985.1). Classification (GTDB taxonomy): domain Bacteria; phylum Pseudomonadota; class Gammaproteobacteria; order DATFLG01; family DATFLG01; genus DATFLG01. Next base: position 5,124 of record DATFLG010000097.1, read on the forward strand.
GAAGTGGCCGTACAAATAGAAGGCGCGGACAAGAGCGGAAACAGAGTGCCCGGATTCCGTTCCACTGCATCCGGGCCACGAGGGTTCTGCCCACCTGCTTCGCCGGCACCGGCCATGGCAGCCGGGATGAAGCGTGAGCGAAATCCGGAGCAAATCAGGGGCGCCACGGAACATGTGCGCCGGAGGGTTTCTGCCGGACGCCGGGCGGGGCTCAGACCGTTGCCGCGGCGCCAGCCCGGATGAATTCGTCAATGATCCGGTGGGGCGCCGGGTCATCACCGGTGAACATCAGGCCAACGCCATCGTCGGTATGGGTCACGTAGGCCGGGATGCGAAGACGCTGCGCACGGCCCTGAAGGGTCAGGTTGAACTCCACTTCCACCGCCCGGTAAAGGGGAAGCGCCTCGGGTGTGGTGTCGATCAGCATTCCCTCCAGGCCGATGTTGCGGCACGGTGCGGTGAGGACCTGGCTGCCCTGACAATACACGGTCACCTTTTCCCTCAGCGGGACACGGTGGCTCCATCGCCGTTCCATGTGGTGTTCCC
>DATFLG010000098.1:0-17692 GCA_035267985.1 Gammaproteobacteria bacterium
GCAGGCCGAACGGGCGCTGGCCCCGGGCCTGTACCGGACCCTGCAGGGTCTCGCCCGTCGTCTGGCGCAGGGAGAGCGGGATCTGCCGGGACTGGAGCGCGCGGGGTGGGAGACTCTCGGCGGCGCCGGTTTCCGGCCCGAGTACGTGGCGGTGCGCAGGGCGGGTGATCTGGAGCAGCCGGGGCCCGGGGACCGGGACCTGGTGGCGCTGGCCTCGGCCTGGCTGGGCCGGGCGCGGCTCATCGACAACATCCGCGTTTCAGTAGGTTAGGTGTCTTCGCAGGGAACGGGGCCGGCCGGTTGATTGCGGGCCGGGGCGGGATGGACGATAATTACCCGTTCCGGCCGAGACGTTCTGGAGTCCGTTCGTCATGCAACTCACGCTGCTCAAAGCCAAGCTGCACCACGCCCGGGTCACCCACGCGGAGCTCGAGTACGAGGGGTCCTGCGCCATCGACACCGGGCTGCTGGAGGCGGCGGGCATCTGCGAGTACGAGCAGATCCACATCTACAACCTGGACAACGGCGAACGCTTTGTCACTTATGCAATTCGCGCCGAGGCCGGTTCGGGGATCATTTCCGTGAACGGCGCCGCCGCCCACCGGGCGACCCCGGGTGACCGCCTGATCATCTGCAGCTATGCGGTGCTGAGCCAGCAGGAAGCGGCCGCCTTCAAGCCCACCCTCGTGTATCTCGACGAAAACAACCGCATCATCCGCTCCCGCAACGCCATTCCGGTGCAGGTGGCCTGAGCCGCGCGCCCTGCGCGTCAGCCGGTGTTGCGCTGTCCGCCGGCGATGGCGTTGATCGAACGCAGCAGGGGATCGCGCCACTGCTCGCGCTGTGCTTCGGGTGCCGACGAATCCCGATAGCGTCCCAGCAGGGTGAGCTGGATGTGGTTGAGGGGGTCCAGTTGGGGATTGCGCCGGGACAGGGACAGGAACAGGGACGGATTCTCCTCCAGCAGCACGTGGGCATTGGTGACGTTCAGGACCTGCACCAGCGTGCGTTCGTATTCCTCGCGAATCTGGCGGTAGATGCGTCCGGCGCCGGCGGCGTCCTTGGCCAGGGTGGTGGCGTATTCCCAGGCAAGGTCCATGTCCGCCTTGAACAGGGACATCTGGGTGTTGCTGAGCAGGGCCCGGAAGAACGGCCATTCCCTGTACATGGTCTGCAGGGTGGCCAGGCGCGCCGGATCGTTGTCACGCCATTGCTCCAGGGCGTAGCCGATGCCGTACCAGGCGGGCAGGGTGTGCCGGGACTGGGCCCACCCGAAGACCCAGGGAATGGCCCGGATCGAGCTCTTGGAGCGGTCCGTCTGGGCGCGGTGGGAAGGCCGTGATCCGATGTTCAGCAGGGCGATTTCCTGCACCGGAGTCACCTCGTAGAAATAATCCAGGAAACCCTCGGTCCGGTCGGTCAGGCCCCGGTAAGCCTCCTCGCCGATGCGGGCGAGCTCGTCCATGATGCCCAGGTGGTCCCTGCGCTCCACCGCCGGCGGCTGCACCAGGCAGCGGCTGGCCTTCAGCAGCCCGGTGACCCCCATGGTGAGCTCGTAGACCGCCGTCTCGGCGTTGGAGTACTTGTAGGACAGTACCTCCCCCTGCTCGGTGAACTTGATCTGCCCGTGCACGGTGTCCGGCGGCTGTGCCAGAATCGATTCATGGGTGGGGCCGCCTCCGCGGCCGATGGTGCCGCCCCGGCCGTGGAACAGCCGGCAGTCGATGCCCCGTGCCCCGGTGATGGCCAGGATCTTCTTCTGGGCCTCGTAGAGGTTCCAGGCCGAGGCCAGTATGCCGCCGTCCTTGCATGAATCCGAGTAGCCCAGCATCACTTCCTGAAGGTTCCCCGACGCTCCCAGCAGCTCCCGGTACACGGGCTGGTCCAGCAGGCGCACCAGCACGTCCTCGATATGCTCAAGATCGTCGATGGTTTCGAACAGCGGACTGATCCGTATGTGGCAGAACCAGCCATCGTCGTCCCGGCCGGCAAGGCCGGCAAGGCGCGCCAGCACCATCACCTCCAGCACGTGACTGGCAGTGTGGGTCATGGAGATGACATAGCTGCCGAAGGCCTGCGGGCTGACTTCACCGCGCATGGTGCGCATGACGTCGAACACTTCCAGGGTCTCGGCGGTCGCCTCGCTCAGCCCGGCCCGGTCCGGCGCCGGCAGCTCATCGGCGGCCAGCAGGCCGCACAGCAGCTCCACGCGCCCGGCCTCGTCCAGCGCATCGTAGTTGTCGTCCGTGCCCGGCAGGGCGGAGACCACTTCGGCGACCGCGGCGGTATGGCGTGAGGATTCCTGGCGAACGTCGAGCTGCAGGAGGTAGAAGCCGAAGGTCTCCACGAGCCGGATGAAGTCCTTGAGCTCACGGTCGGCGATGTTGCCGTCCCCGTGGCTGTACAGCGAATCGCGGATCGCGTACAGGTCGTCCAGCAGCCCGGCTTCCGAGCCGTAGCAGTCCTCCCCGCTCGCCTCAGCGGAGGCGTCCTCCAGCAGCTGGCTGACCCGCTGAAGGTTGCGGCGCAGGCGGTAGCGCATGATGTGCAGCTTGCGCCGGTAGGGCTCGTGGCTGAAGCGCTGCACGTGGTCGCCGAAGGCATGGGAGTAGCGTTGCTCGTCCGCATGCAGACCGTCCATGAAGGCCTCGGACGGCTGGCACAGCAGGATGGAGTGGGTGAGTATGTGTCCCAGGGCCTCGGTCCGGCGCAGGTATTCGCAGAGTGCCTCGCGCATCTGCAGCCGTATCGCAAGCCGGGTGGTATCGGGTTTGACGTTGGGGTTGCCGTCGCGGTCTCCGCCTATCCAGGAACCGAACCGAAGCAGGCTGGGCACGCTTACCGGCGCTGCCCCTTCGCCGCGCTGGCCGTAAATGCGGTCCACCGCCTTTTCCAGGTTGCGGTAGGTGGTGGGTACGGCCGTGAACAGGCTTTCCCGGAAATAGAACAGTCCGTTGCGTATCTCGTCGCGCACCCGCGGGCGGTGCACGCGCACCTCGTCAGTCTTCCACAGGATCTGTATCTGCCGGCGCAGGTCGCCGATGACTTCCTCGCGCTCCTCCTTGTTCAGGCGCACGCCGTACAGGCGTTCCCCGGTGATGAAGATGCGCCGCAGCGCCTCCATCACCGTGCGCCGCTTGGACTCGGTTGGATGGGCCGTGAATACGGGCACGTAAAGGGTCTGGTCCAGCAGCCGCTGGAACTGGTCGGGTTCCATGCCCTGACCGTGGAATTCGCGCAGCGTGTCGTCGAACGAGCCCCGCCACAGCGGACCGCCGGTGCGGATCGCCCGGCGGCGCTGGCGATGCTCGAAAGCCTCTTCGGCGATATTGACCAGACTGAAATAGACGTTGAAGGCCCGCACCACGTCGGTCAGCACTTCCGGTTCCAGGCGTTCGATGAGGCTCGACAGGCGCTGGCGCAGGCGCGGACTGTCTTCATGGCGCAGGCGGATGTAGCCCTTGCGCAGCGCCTCCACGGCGGCCAGCACCTTGCCCCCGGCCTGATCGCGCAGCACCGTGCCGAGCAGGTTGCCGAACAGGCGTACCCGGGCGCGCAGCTCCCGGTCCCTGGGCGGTTTTTTCAATGGATTGTCGTTTTCGTCTGGTTGGGACATGGGCACAAAAAAAGCCACGGCCGCAGCGTGGCGGATGAGTTTGGGAATTCGCTATTATAACCTGCGGTCACCGGCTTTTGACCAGAACCCGCCCGTGAATTCCCGTGCGCCGCGTTGTCGGCGCGGCCCCTTGCGGATCCGGGGCGCAACCCTTTGGCAGGAGTTGGATTTCCGTGGAAGTTCCGGCGCCGGTCACGGCTCGCGGGCGACCCGCCCACGCGCTCCGGTTCGCACCCGGCACCCCTTCGGCCACCGGCGCGCGATCCCGGGGCCGGGGCCAGGCGCCTAGGCCGCGCCCGGGCGCTTGCGCCCGGCCCGGGCGTAAAGGGCCAGGTAGCGCTCGGCGCTGCGAGTCCAGCTGTAGTCGCAGTCCATACCCTGGGCCCGCAGGGCCTGCCAGGTATCCGGCTGATCGTAAAGGATCAGGGCCCGGTCCACTGCGGCCAGCAGGGCCTTGGGGTGGGGATGGTCGAAGACGATGCCGGTGGCCCGCCCCTGCTGAAGGGCGAGGGCGTCGGCATCGATCACGGTGTCCGCCAGCCCGCCCGTGCGGCGCACGATGGGTACGGTGCCGTAGCGCAGGCTGTAGATCTGATTCAGGCCGCAGGGCTCGAAGCGCGACGGCATGACAAAGGCGTCCGCGCCGGCTTCCACCTGGTGGGCCAGCGCTTCGTCGTAGCCGATGACCACTCCCAGGTTCTGCGGATGTGAGCCCTGGGCCGCCCGAAGCGCGTCCTCCAGGGCCTTGTCTCCGCTCCCCAGCACCACCAGTTGCATGCGGCGCTTGATCAGCTCGGGGAGCACGGCGAGGAGCAGATCAGCGCCTTTCTGCTCGACCAGGCGCCCCACGTGGGCGAACAGCGGCACGTCGGGCTGCGCCTGCAGGCCGAAGCGTTCCTGCAGCGCCGCCTTGTTGACCGCTTTTCCCTTCATGTCCCCCGGGGAGTAATGCCGGCGGATGAAGGTGTCGACCCGGGGGTCCCACATGCTGTAGTCCACGCCGTTGAGGATGCCCGTGAGCTTTTCGCCGCGATGGGCCAGCAGCCCCTCCAGTCCGTATCCGAATTCCGGGGTGAGAATCTCCCGGGCGTAGGTGGGGCTTACCGTGGTCAGCCAGTCGGCAAACACCAGCGCCCCTTTGATGAACGACATGCGCCCGTAGAATTCCAGCCCGTCCATGGCCCACCACTTGTAGGGCAGGTTCAGGCTCTGAAAGGTCGTCCAGTCGAACAATCCCTGATAGGACAGGTTGTGGATGGTGAAGACGGTGGCCGGGCGGTGGGGCTCCTCGCTCAGCAGGGCCGGGGTCAGCGCGCTCTGCCAGTCGTGGCAGTGCACCACGTCGGGGCGCCAGTCGAGCCCCGCCTGGTCCAGGGCCAGGGCGGTGGCCGCGCGGGCAAACAGCGCGAAACGCAGGGCGTTGTCCGGCCAGTCGACGCCGTCCGGAGTCACGTACGGATTGCCCTCGCGTTCGAAATACAGGGGATAGTCCACCAGGTAGACCGGCACCGAGGTGTCGGGCAGGCATCCTTCGCGCAGGCCCACCGGCTCGGGGGTGAACGGCAGGGTGAGCGTGGCCGCGGTGCGTTCGGCGCCGGCCCTTTCCCGGGCCTGAGGGTAGGCGGGCAGCACCAGGCGCACGTCATGCCCCAGCTTCGCCAGGGCCCGGGGCAGGCTGCCGCACACATCGGCCAGCCCGCCGGTCTTGATCAGGGGGTGGGCCTCGCTGGTGACAAAGAGAATGCGCATGGAGTCGGATGGACCAGTGTGGTTGGTCGGCCAAAAGACTGCGGCAACCGGCCCGCGCCCGTCAAGCGCGCTTACACTGTCGGGGAGGCCGCTGGCTATACTGACGGGAGCCGGGTGCCGCCCCGGGGCGGGCGTGTGCTGTATCGAGCCGGAAAGAGGGGATTCGCGAAATGCAGATGGCGATGGTCGGTCTGGGAAGAATGGGGGCCAACATGGTCCGACGCCTGTGCCGGGGCGGTATCGAGGTGGTGGGCTACAACCGCAGCCCCGAGGTGGTCGAGCAGCTCGCCGCCGAGGAAGGCATGATCGGCGCCGGCTCCCTGGCCGGGGCGGTGGAAAGACTGTCCACGCCCCGGGTGCTGTGGCTGATGCTGCCTGCGGGGGATGTCACCGCCCAGCACGTGGAGGAGCTGGGGGAACTGCTGGGCCCCGGGGATGTCGTGGTCGATGGAGGCAACGCCAATTACCACGACAGCCAGCGCCGGGGCGCCTGGCTGGCCCGACGGGATATCGCGTTCGTGGATGCGGGTGTGTCCGGAGGCGTGTGGGGGCTGGAAAGCGGCTATTGCGTCATGGCCGGCGGCTCCCCGGATGCCCTGGCCCTGCTCGAGCCCGCCCTGAAGGTGCTGGCACCGGCGCCGGACCGCGGCTGGGCCCATGTGGGGCCGATGGGGGCGGGGCACTTCACCAAGATGGTTCACAACGGCGTCGAGTACGGGATGATGCAGGCTCTGGCGGAGGGTTTTGCCCTTCTGCACGGCAAGCGCGAACTGGACCTGGACCTGGCGCAGGTGGCCGAATTGTGGCGTCACGGCTCGGTGGTGCGCAGCTGGCTTCTGGATCTGAGCGCCGATGCCCTTGCCGGGGACCCGGCTCTGGCCGGGATCGCTCCTACGGTGGCGGACTCGGGGGAGGGGCGCTGGACCGTCAAGGAATCGGTAGACCAGGGCACCGCGGTGCCGGTGATCAGCCTGGCCCTGGCCATGCGTTTCGCCAGCCAGGACCGCGAGGGCTACGCCAACCGCCTGCTCGCCGCCATGCGCCACGGATTCGGCGGCCACGCGGTACAGAAACCGGAAAACGACTAGGGCCGCCCCACGGCGCCGGGGCGGACACGGGAGGAGTGGATGCTGGAACCCTGCACGTTCGTAATTTTCGGCGCGACCGGCAACCTGTCGCAGCACAAGCTCATGCCGGCCCTCTACCGCCTCGAGCAGGCGGGCCGCCTGCCGACCGATATGGCCATCGTGGGGTTCGGCCGCCGGGACTGGGACGACGATGCCTGGCGGGGGCAGGTGAGGCAGTGGCTGGAGGACAACGTGCGCCGGGGCGTGGAAGGCGAGGTGTTCGAGCGCTTCAGCGCCCGGCTGCGCTTTTTCAGGGGTGACCTGCGCGACCGGGAGGTGTATCCCCGGCTGCGCGAGTTCCTGGACGGGCAGAGCGGCCTGCCGGGCAACCTGATCTTCTACATGGCGATCGGGCCCTCCGACTTCGGTTTCGTCAGCCATCAGCTCGCGGACACCGGCCTGAACGAGCAGTCCGAAGGCTGGCGGCGGCTGGTGGTGGAAAAGCCGTTTGGCTACGACCTGGAGAGTGCGGAGCTGCTCGATGAGCGGCTGCACCGCAACTTCGAGGAAGAGCAGATCTATCGCATCGATCACTACCTGGGCAAAGGCACCATCCAGAACATCCTGGTGTTCCGCTTCGCCAATCTGATGCTCGAGCCGTTGTGGAACCGCAACTACATCGATCACGTCCAGATCACCCATTCCGAAACCAAGGGCATCGACGGGCGCGCCGGCTACTACGAAGGCGCCGGCGCCCTGCGGGACATGATCCAGAGCCACCTGCTGCAGATGCTGACTCTGGTGGCGATGGAGCCGCCGGCCAACCTGGATGCCGAGTCGCTGCGCGACGAGAAGGTGAAGGTGCTGCGCTCGATCCGGCCCATCTCCCACAGCGCCGTTCACGCTCACGCGTTTCGCGCCCAGTACCGGCGCGGGCGCATCGACGGCAGCAAGGTGGCGGGCTATTCCGAGGAGCCCGGCGTCGCCGGGGGCAGCACCACGGAAACCTATGCGGCGCTCAAGCTGTACATCGACAACTGGCGCTGGCGCTACGTGCCGTTCTACCTGCGCACCGGCAAGCGCCTGGCGACGGAGAACTCCCTGGTCAGCATCCGCTTCAAGCACCCGCCCCAGCAGCTGTTCCGGGAGACGCCCATCGAGCAGCTCAAACCCAACTGGCTGCTGCTCAATCTGCAGCCCAACGAATGTCTGCGCCTGGAGCTGCAGGTCAAGGAGCCGGGTCTGGAGATGCGCACCCAGACCACCCGTCTCGACGCCAGTTACTGCGCCGTCAATCCCTACGATCTGGACGCCTATGAGGCCCTGCTTCTGGACGTGATCGACGGCGATCATTCCCTGTTTCTGCGTTACGATGAAGTGAGCTGGGCCTGGCGGGTCGTGGATCCCGTCCTCAAGGTCTGGTCCATGGAGCGCGAGTTCATCCACACCTACCCGGCAGGAAGCTGGGGCCCGGCCGAAGCCAGCCGCCTGTTCGACCACGAGGACCAGACCTGGCGCAACACCATGGAAGACGAGGGTTCCGCGTCTGCCATCACCCCGGACTACTGAAGGCCCACGGCACGCCCATGAAGGAGACTCTATGGCTGATCTGACCCGGTCCAATGCCTGGCGCGCGCTGACCGATCACTATTTCGAAATGCGGGACCTGCACATGCGGGATCTGTTCGCCGCCGACCCGCAGCGGTTCGAGCGCTTTTCCGCACGATTCGACGACATACTGCTGGACTACTCCAAGAACCGCGTCAATGCCGAGACCATGGGTCTGCTTCTCGATCTGGCGCGGGAACGGGGGGTGGCGGACTGGATCGAGCGCATGTTCGCCGGGGACAAGATCAACGTGACCGAGGACCGGGCGGTGCTGCACGTGGCCCTGCGCAACCGGTCCAACCGGCCGATTTACGTGGACGGCCGGGATGTGATGCCCGAGGTCAACCGGGTGCTCGACCACATGCGCGAATTCACCACCGCCGTGCGTGACGGGGAGTGGGCGGGGTTTACCGGCAAGCCGATGACGGATGTGGTGAATATCGGCATCGGTGGCTCGGACCTGGGCCCGGTGATGGTCACCGAGGCGCTGCGTCCCTACGGGCACCACCGGCTCAAGGTCCATTTCGTCTCCAACGTGGACGGCACCCAGATCGTGGAGACCCTCAAACGGCTCGATCCGGAGACCACCCTGTTCGTGGTGTCGTCCAAGAGCTTCGGCACCCAGGAAACCCTGACCAACGCCCACACCGCGCGGGACTGGTTCCTCAGGCGGGCGAAGGACGAGGCGGCCGTGGCCAGGCACTTCGTGGCCGTCTCCACCAACGCCGAGGCGGTGAGCGCTTTCGGCATCGACCGCCAGAACATGTTCGAGTTCTGGGACTGGGTGGGGGGGCGCTATTCCCTGTGGTCCGCCATTGGCCTGTCCATCGCCCTGTATGTCGGCATGGACAATTTCGAGGCCCTGCTGGCCGGCGGACATGCCCTGGACGAGCATTTCCGCACCACCGCCCTGGAGCACAATCTGCCGGTGATCATGGCCCTGCTGGGGATCTGGTATACGGATTTCTTCGGCGCCCAGAGCCATGTCATTCTGCCCTACGACCAGTACCTGCACCGCTTTCCGGCCTATTTCCAGCAGGGGGACATGGAAAGCAACGGCAAGCAGGTCACCCGCGGCGGGGAGGCGGTGGACTATGACACCGGTCCGGTAATCTGGGGCGAGCCGGGTACCAACGGGCAGCACGCCTTCTACCAGCTGCTCCACCAGGGCACGCGGCTGGTGCCGGCCGACTTCCTGGCCGCCGCCGAGTCCCACAATCCGGTGGGCAATCATCAACATATCCTGCTGTCGAACTTTTTCGCCCAGACCGAGGCCCTGATGAAGGGAAGGGACCCGGAGACGGTGCGGGCTGAGCTGCGCGCCCAGGGTCTGACCGAGCCGGAGGTGGAGCGGCTGACGCCCCACAAGGTGATGCCCGGCAACCGGCCCACCAATTCCCTGCTCTACACCCGCCTGACACCCCATACCCTGGGAAGCCTGATCGCCCTGTACGAGCACAAGATCTTCGTCCAGGGCGTGATCTGGGACATCAACTCCTTCGACCAATGGGGGGTGGAGCTGGGCAAGGCCCTGGCCCAGGCCATCCTGCCCGAGCTGGACGGCCCCGGTCCGGTGGACACCCACGACAGCTCCACCAACGGCCTGATCAACGACTACAAATCCCGCGCCGGCCGGTCCTGAGCCCGCCCCGGCCGCCAGCGGACGACGTGGTATAATCTGCCCGAGAGCCGGCCAGACAGTCGCCGGGGGAGATCCTCCCTCGGAGGAAAGTCCGGGCTCCACAGGGCAGGGTGCCAGGTAACCCCTGGGGGACGCGAGTCCACGGAAAGTGCCACAGAAAACAGACCGCCCAAGCACCTGCGGGTGCCGGCAAGGGTGAAAAGGTGCGGTAAGAGCGCACCGCGCGGGTGGCAACACGCCGCGGCACGGTAAACCCCACCCGGAGCAAGACCAAATAGGGGGACGAAGGCGCGGCCCGCGCTGTCCCCGGGTAGGTCGCTAGAGGCGTCCGGTGACGGACGTCCCAGAGGAATGGCTGTCCACGACAGAACCCGGCTTATCGGCCGGCTCTCACTTTGAATTTGTCGGGTTGAGCGGAACCTGGTATTTGAAACCGCCCTTTGGTACCGTGCCTGGTTCCTTCGGGCGTCCTCGATGCGGCGTATGAGCGGCAAACTCTACGTAAAGACCTTCGGCTGTCAGATGAACGAGTACGACTCCGCCAAAATGGCGGACGTGCTCGCCGAGTCCCATGGGCTGGCGCTCACCGACCGCCCGGAGCAGGCGGACGTGCTTCTGCTCAACACCTGCTCGATCCGGGAGAAAGCCCAGGAGAAGGTCTTCTCCCAGCTGGGCCAGTGGCGCGAATGGAAGCAGGCGCGCCCGGAACTGGTGATCGGGGTGGGGGGCTGCGTCGCCAGCCAGGAGGGGGACGCCCTGCGCGAGCGGGCCCCTTACGTGGACCTGGTGTTTGGTCCCCAGACCCTGCACCGACTGGGTGCGATGCTGGAGGACGTGCGCCGCTCCCGCCGGGCGGTGATCGACGTGTCCTTTCCCGAGATCGAGAAATTCGACGCCCTGCCCGCGCCGCGGGCCGAAGGGCCCAGCGCCTACGTCTCCGTCATGGAAGGGTGCAGCAAGTACTGCAGCTTCTGCGTGGTGCCCTATACCCGGGGCGAGGAGGTGAGCCGGCCGTTGGACGACGTCATTGCCGAGGTGGCGGCCCTGGCAGGGCAGGGAGTGCGGGAAATCAACCTGTTGGGGCAGAACGTCAACGCCTACCGGGGTCCCATGCACGACGGGGAAGTGGCCGACCTGGCCCTGCTGATCACCTACGTGGCCGCCATCGACGGCATTGACCGCATCCGGTATACCACCTCCCATCCCCTGGAGATGACCGACAGCCTGATCCAGGTCTACGAGGAAGTGCCCGAGCTGGTCAGTCACCTGCATCTGCCGGTGCAGAGCGGCTCGGACCGGGTGCTGGCCCTGATGAAGCGCAACCACACCGCCCTGGAGTACAAGGCAATCATCCGCCGGCTGCGGGCGGCGCGGCCGGACCTGAGCCTGTCGTCGGATTTCATCGTCGGCTTCCCCGGGGAGACGGACGGAGACTTCGAGGCCACCATGGACCTGATCGAAGCGGTGGGCTTCGATCACTCCTTCAGTTTCGTCTACAGCCCCCGGCCCGGCACGCCGGCGGCGGCCCTGGCCGACGAGGTGCCGGCGGCGCAGAAGAAGGCCCGGCTGGCCCGGCTGCAGCGGCGCATCAATGAGATGGCCCTGGCCATCAGCGAATCCATGGTGGGCACCGTCCAGCGGGTGCTGGTGGATCGCCCTTCCCGCAAGAGCCCGCGGCAGATGTCGGGACGCACGGAAAACAACCGGGTGGTGAACTTCGACGGCGGCCCCGAGCTGCTGGGCCGGTTCGTGGACCTGCGCATCGTCGAAGCGCTGCCCAATTCCCTGCGCGGCGAGCTGCACGGCCCGGCCGACCCGGCCCGCCGGGATGCGTCCGGCACGCGCCTCAGCGCCTGACCGCCCGGCTCAGCAACGGCCCCCCACCGTGGACCCTAAACCCGACGCCGCCGACCTGGAGCTCGAACCCGTTGACAACCAGCGGCTGGCGAGCCTGTGCGGCCAGTTCGATGAGCACCTTCGGCAGGTGGAGCGCCGCCTCGGGGTGGAGATCAACAACCGGGGCAACCGCTTCCGGGTCATCGGCGAGAAGGAGGCGGTGGGCGCGGCCAGCGCGGTGCTCAGGGATCTGTATGCCGCCACCGAACGCGAGACCCTGACACCGGAGCGCATCAATCTGCACCTGCAGCAGTCGGGCGTGGACGCCCTGGTCCAGCCCTCCGGGCAGGACGGCGAGGAAGTGAACATCGTCACCCGACGGGGTGTCATCAAGGGCCGCGGCCCCAACCAGCAGCGCTATCTGCGCAACATTCTCACCCACGACCTCAACTTCGGCATCGGCCCGGCGGGCACGGGCAAGACCTACCTGGCGGTGGCCTGCGCCGTGCAGGCCCTGGAGCGCGAGGAGGTGCGCCGCCTGGTGCTGGTGCGTCCCGCGGTGGAGGCGGGCGAGCGGCTGGGTTTTCTGCCCGGCGACCTGGTCCAGAAGGTGGATCCCTATCTGCGGCCCCTGTACGACGCGCTCTACGAAATGCTCGGATTCGAGCGGGTGGCACGGCTCATCGAGCGCAACGTGATCGAGGTCGCCCCACTGGCCTACATGCGCGGGCGCACCCTGAACGATTCCTTCATCATTCTGGACGAGGCCCAGAACACCACCGTCGAGCAGATGAAGATGTTTCTCACCCGCACCGGGTTCGGCTCCACGGTGGTGGTCACCGGGGACGTCACCCAGATCGACCTGCCGCGCTCAACCGGGTCCGGACTGCGCCACGTGATCGAAGTGCTGAAAGACCTGCGGGGAATCAGCTTCATCTTCTTCAATGCCCGGGACGTGGTGCGTCATCCGCTGGTCCAGCGCATCGTGTCCGCCTACGAGGCGTACGAGCGCGAGGACAACGGCCGGAACAGGGACTGAGGTGCGCCCCGTGCCAGCCCGCGAATCCCGTGTGGAAGTGCAGTTCGGGACCCGCACACCCTGGGTGCCCGCGGCCGCTGACCTGCGCCGCTGGGCCCGTGCGGCCCTGGGGGAGACCGGCGATCCCGGGGAGCTGGTGGTGCGGGTGGTGGACGAAGCGGAGAGCGCGGGGCTCAACGAGGCCTACCGTCACAAGCACGGGCCCACCAATGTCCTGTCCTTTCCCTTCGAAGCGCCACCGCAGGTGGACAGCACGCTGCTGGGGGATGTGGTCATCTGCGCGCCGGTGGTGGGCCGGGAGGCCCGCGAGCAGGGCAAGGCATCGTCGGCGCACTGGGCCCACATGGTGGTTCACGGAGTGCTGCACCTGCGGGGCTATGACCATGTCCAGACGGAGCAGGCCGAGGCCATGGAGGCGCTTGAAAGGCGCATATTGGCGCAGTTAGGCTATCGCGACCCTTACGCCACGGGAGATTGACGGTGCACAGGCGTGCCGGACGCCGGCCCCTGCACCGAACCTGATGAACGAAGACCGACCTAGTAACGGAAGTGCACAGCGCTCCTGGTTCGAGCGTCTGAGCCAGGTGCTGTTGGGCGAGCCCAGGGACCGGGAGCAGCTCGTGGAGCTGCTGCGCGACGCCCAGCGGCGCAACCTTTTCGACGCCGACGCCCTGGCCATGATCGAGGGCGTGCTGCAGGTCTCCGAGATGCAGGTGCGGGATGTGATGATCCCGCGCTCGCAGATGGCGGTGGTGCCGCGGGACGCCGGGCCGGATGAGATCCTTCCGGTCATCATCGACTCGGGCCACTCCCGGTTTCCGGTGGTGGGCGACAGCCGCGACGAGGTCGTGGGCATCCTGCTGGCCAAGGATCTGCTGCGCCACTTCTCCGAGCGCAGCGCGGGCAGCTTCAGCGTGCGCGAGGTCCTGCGCCCGGCCGTGTTCATTCCCGAGAGCAAGCGACTCAATGTCCTGCTCAAGGAATTCCGCGCCAGCCGCAACCACATGGCCATTGTGGTGGACGAATACGGCGGCGTGGCGGGCATAGTGACCATCGAGGATGTTCTGGAGCAGATCGTGGGGGAGATCGAGGACGAGCACGATATCGGCGACTCCGGGTTCATTCTCGCCCACGACAGCGTCAACTATACCGTCAAGGCCCTCACGCCCATCGAGGACTTCAACGAGTATTTCGGAACCGACTTCAGCGACGAGGAGTTCGATACCATCGGCGGGCTGGTCATGAACGCCATGGGTCATCTTCCCAAGCGGGGCGAGAGCGTCGCCATCGCGAACCTGGGTTTCAAGGTGCTGCGTGCGGACAACCGGCGCATTCACATGCTGGCGCTCACCGTCCTGCCCGGCGATGAACAGACCCCTCCGGCTTCCTGAGCCTGAACCGGCGCCCCGGACGCCGCATTGGCCGCGTTGAACCGGCTGACGCCCCGTCTGCGGCGCCGACTGACCGCCCTCGCAGCGCTGCTGGCGGGCGCCGTCGTACCCCTGGCGTTCGCTCCCTTCGACATCTATCTGGTCGCGCCCCTGGCCCTGGCGGTGCTGTTCGTGCTGTGGCATCGCCAGAGCCCACGCCAGGCGTTTGCCAGCGGCTGGCTGTTCGGCGTGGGCATGTTCGGCGCCGGCGTGTACTGGGTGTTCATCAGCGTGTACGAGTTCGGCCATGCCCCCCTGGCGGCGGCGCTGGTGGTGGTCGTGCTGCTGGTGGCCTATCTGGCGCTGTATCCGGCGCTGCTGGGCTACGGGGCCGCCCGCTGGGCGTCGGGGATGCCCGTCTGGCGCTTTCTGGCGGTGCTGCCGGCCGGCTGGATGATCCTCGCCTGGGTGCGCGGCTGGCTGATGACCGGCTTCCCCTGGCTGGACCTGGGCTACAGCCAGATCGATGCCCCCCTGGGCGGACTGGCCCCGGTGCTGGGGGTGTACGGGGTGAGCTGGGCCACCGCCCTGACGGCGGGCGGCGTGGCCCTGGCGGTGCTGTGCCCGGGCCGCCGCCGCTGGGTGGGCCTGGCGGCGCCGGCGGCGCTCTGGGCCGTGGCCGCCGCCCTCGGCCCCGTGCAGTGGACGACGCCCCGGGGCACGCCTCTGACGGCGAGCCTGGTGCAGGGGAACATCCCCCAGGAACTGAAGTGGGAGCCGAGCCGCCAGGTGGCCACCCTGGAGAAGTACCTGGACCTGACCCGCGGCCACTGGGGCAGCGACGTGGTGGTGTGGCCGGAGACCGCCATTCCGGCCTTCTACTCCCAGGTCAGGGACAGCTACATCCCCCGGCTGAAGACCCTTGCCCGGCGCCATGATGCGGAGCTGTTGACCGGCGTGCCGGTGCTGGACCGCCGGCGCGAGCGCTACTACAACGCCGTGGTCAGCATCGGGCGCAGTCACGGCTTTTATTTCAAGCAGCATCTGGTGCCGTTCGGGGAGTATCTGCCCCTGCGTGACCTGCTGGGCAGGCTGCTGGAGTTCATGCCGGTGCCCATGTCGGATTTCAGCGCCGGCGGCCCGGACCAGCCCCTGCTCAAGGCCCACGGCTACCCGGTAGGGGTGTCCGTGTGCTACGAGGTTGCCTTCACCGGCCTGATCCGCCGGGACCTGCCCGCCGCGGCTTTTCTGGTGAACGTGAGCAACGACGGCTGGTTCGGCCACTCCCTGGCGCCCCATCAGCACCTGGAAATGGCCCGCATGCGGGCCCGGGAGACCGGCCGCTTCCTGCTGCGGGCCACGAACACGGGCATTTCCGCCATCATCGGGCCCCGGGGCCGGATACTGAGCCGGGCGCCCCAGTTTCAGGCCGCGGTGCTCAGCGGGCGGATCGTGCCGCTGGGGGGGGCGACGCCCTACGTGCGTCTGGGTACCGGACCGGTGGTGGCGGCGGCCTGCCTGGTGGCCCTGGCGGGCCTGTGGCGGGGGCGGCGCTCCGGTGGGCCGGGAAGCGGGCAAGGCGGCGGCTGAGAGCCCCGGGCAGCCCGATGGGCCGCCCGGGGCGCGGGGCTTCAGCCCTGCTCGGGAGTCGGGCGCCGGAAGGTGGTGGCGTGGCAGGCGGGACAGGGGGGGATGCGGCCGGTCTGGTGGAAATGGATCTCCTCGCCGCAGGCGGCGCAGCGCAGAACCCCCGGTCCGGTGATTTCCCCGGTCTGCCACAGGGCGTGCTCGGCCAGTTCCTCCTGGAACTGCAGATAGTCCAGGCGGGTGCGGTCCGCCACCGCGAACAGGCTGTCCAGCACCCGGTCCTCGATCAGGCCCAGATCGATGCGCAGCCAGTCCCGCAGGTCCAGGCCGGTATCGCTGAGGTAGCGGGCCGCCTCCTCGGTGTCCCGGCGCACCCACAGGGCCACCTTGTCGGCTTCGTCGCGGCTCAGCTCGCCCAGCTCGACCGCCTTGTCCCGGGCCTGCTCGATGTTGCGCTGCAGGGTGGGGATGGCGTCCTTTTCGGACGCGTCGATGACCGACTTCACCCGCTCCATCATGTGGTTGTAGGCGCGGCTCAGTCGCTCCGTGCGTTGGGGGTCGGGGTTTTGTTCGCTCATGGGGTCCGGCTCCTGCTTCATCTGCCGCTAGTTTGAACCAAGCCTCGTCCGAGGGAAAGCCGGGTGTCCGGGCGGCTGTGTTGTTCGCGCCGCCTCGCCTACGGTATCCTTGATTTTTTCAACCGACAGAATCACCTATCCCACCGAGATGGCTGAACCCTACACACCGGCGCAGGTCGAAGCGCAGGCGCAAGACTACTGGGAGGCCCACCAGAGCTTCAAGGTCACGGAGCGCGCCGACCGGGAGAAGTTCTACTGCCTGTCCATGTTTCCGTATCCCAGCGGACGCCTGCATATGGGGCATGTGCGCAACTACACCATCGGCGATGTGATCGCCCGCTACCAGCGCATGCGCGGGCGCAACGTGCTCCAGCCCATGGGCTGGGACGCCTTCGGCCTGCCGGCCGAGAACGCGGCCATCCAGAACCGGGTGCCGCCGGCGCAGTGGACGTATCAGAACATCGAGTACATGCGCGAGCAGCTCAAGCGCCTGGGCTTCGGCTACGACTGGGACCGGGAGCTGGCTACCTGCGATCCGTCCTACTACCGCTGGGAGCAGTGGCTGTTCACGCGCCTGTTCGAGAACGGTCTGGTCTACAAGCGCACCGCACCGGTGAACTGGTGCCCCCACGACCAGACCGTGCTGGCCAACGAGCAGGTGATCGACGGGCGCTGCTGGCGCTGCGA
The DNA here is from genome assembly GCA_035267985.1 of Gammaproteobacteria bacterium. Classification (GTDB taxonomy): domain Bacteria; phylum Pseudomonadota; class Gammaproteobacteria; order DATFLG01; family DATFLG01; genus DATFLG01. The sequence goes on from DATFLG010000098.1 coordinate 16,780, forward strand.
CGCCGTGGTGGAACGCAAGGAGATTCCCCAGTGGTTCATGAAGATCACCGCCTATGCCGATGAGCTGCTGGCGGAGCTGCAGGCCCTGCCCGGCTGGCCGGAGGCGGTGCGCACCATGCAGCGCAACTGGATCGGCCGCTCCGAAGGTCTGGAGCTGGAATTCGCGGTGGACGGCCACGACCAGCCGCTGAGCGTGTTCACCACCCGGCCCGACACGCTGATGGGGGTCACCTATGTGGCGGTGGCCGCCGAGCACCCCCTGGCCCTGGCAGCGGCCGAACAGGATGCCGCGCTGGCGGGATTCATCGAGGAATGCCGGCACGCCGGCACCGCCGAGGCGGAGATGGAAACCATGGAGAAGCGGGGCATGCCCACCGGGCTGGAGGCCGTGCACCCGCTCACCGGCCAACGGGTGCCCGTCTGGGTCGCCAATTTCGTGCTCATGGGGTACGGCACCGGCGCGGTGATGGCCGTCCCCGCCCACGACCAGCGCGACTTCGAGTTTGCGAGCCGCTACGGATTGCCCATCCGGCAGGTGATCTTTCCCGCCGACGGCGCACAAGCGGACCTGTCCACCGGCGCCTATACGGAGAAGGGGGTGCTGGGCAGTTCGGGCCGCTTCGACGGCCTGGACTTCCGGCAGGCCTTCGATGCCATCGCCGAGCAGGTGGAGCGGGCCGGCCGGGGCCGGCGTGCCGTCAATTACCGGCTGCGGGACTGGGGCGTGTCCCGCCAGCGTTACTGGGGCTGCCCCATTCCCATCATCAACTGCCCGTCCTGCGGCGCGGTGCCGGTGCCCGATGCGGATCTGCCGGTGCGGCTGCCCGAGGACGTGCAGTTCGACGGCGTCGGCTCCCCCATCAAGCGCATGCCCGAATTCTATCGCACCACCTGTCCGGCCTGCGGCGGAGCG
>DATFLG010000099.1:0-4095 GCA_035267985.1 Gammaproteobacteria bacterium
GACATCCCCAACACGGTGGGTCGGGCCTGCCAGGCGGCGGCGGACCTGGGGGTGTGGATGTTGAACGTCCATGCCCTGGGGGGACGGCGGATGATGACGGCGGCCCGGGAGGCCCTGGGCGGCCCCGGCGGGGGGCGCCCCCTGCTGATCGCGGTGACTGTCCTCACCAGCCTGGATGCCGCGGATCTGGCCGAGATCGGGCTGGAAGGCACACCGGCCGAGCAGGCCGGCCGGCTCGCCCGCCTGTCCCACGAGGCGGGTATGGATGGCGTGGTCTGCTCGCCCCGGGAGGCGCAAGGTCTGCGTCACAGCGAGGGCGAGGGGTTCGTGCTGGTCACCCCGGGTGTCCGGCCCGTGGGCGCCACCGCGGACGACCAGCGCCGGGTCATGAGCCCCACGGAGGCGGTCCAGGCCGGCGCCGACTACCTGGTGATCGGCCGCCCGGTGACCCAGGCTGACGATCCGGTGAGCGTATTGCTGACAATAAACGCCGACATCGACGCCTTGATCTGAGATCCTGCCAGGATAAGCTCGATACTGGGCTCGCCAGGATGGCGAGCCGGGGCGGCGGACTGACCCGCCCCTCCCGTCCATTACATGCAAAGGAGTGCATTATGTCCTCTATCCGCAGCAGTGTGCTTGCCCTGGTCCTGGCACTGGCGTCCGCCATGGCCTGGGCCGGTTCCGTGGATCTCAATCGCGCCGACGCGGCGGCCCTGTCCGAGGCCCTGGTGGGTGTCGGCCCCCATAAGGCCGCCGCCATTGTGGAGTACCGCCACGCCCATGGGCCGTTCAACTCGGTGAACGACCTGGCCAAGATCAAGGGCATCGGGCCGTCCACGGTGGAGCGTAACCGCAGCCGGGCGACGGTCACCGCGCCTAAGCGGCGTTGATGCGGCCCCGGGACCCGGGGGCCGGTGGTTTCGCGGTCGCCGGCTCTTGTGGTCCCGGTTTTTCAGGCACCCGCCCGGCTCTGGTGGGACCGCCCGCCGCCGGCGTCCCTGCCGGGCTTCAGGGACCGTCATATTGTTGACCCTTTGTGCATAACTCCCCTATAGTGTTCAGCGTTTGAACAGGCGGCCCGGCCGCCTGATATGGCGCATGTCCGGTCAGTGGCCGCGGGCCTGTCCGGCGGACCGCAGATCCGGCACTTGAAGCGCCCGCCACCCCACCAACAACAGCGGATGAAAAGGGGCGCCAAGCCAGTGGAAGGGGTAAGGCCCGCAAAGGGGAACAGCCTGGTGAACATCTATCCCGTGATCCTGTCCGGAGGGGCGGGCACCCGCCTGTGGCCACTGTCCCGGGAGCACTACCCCAAGCCCCTGCTCCCCCTGGTCAACGACCGCTCCCTGCTCCAGGAGACCGCCTGCCGGCTGGACGGCCTGGATGGCGTCGCGGCGCCGGTCTTCGTGTGCAACGAGGAGCACCGTTTCCTGCTGGCCGACCAGGTCAGGCAGCTGGGCAAGACCCCGGCGGCGATCATCCTGGAGCCGGAAGGGCGCAATACGGCGCCCGCGTTGACCATTGCCGCGCTGGAGCTGAGCGAGACGGACCCGGACGCGGTGATGGTGGTGATGCCGGCCGACCATGTGATCCCCGAGGGCGAGATCTTCCGCGAGGCCGTCGCCGCGGGCACCGGGCTGGCCGCCCAGGGCTACCTGGTGACCTTCGGGGTGGTGCCGGACCGGCCCGAGACAGGCTATGGCTATATCCGGCGCGGCCACCCCCTGGAGGGCACAGACGCCTTTCAGGTGGCCCGCTTCGTTGAAAAGCCCGACCGCGCCACCGCCGGGAAGTATCTGGCGGGCGGCGACTACCTGTGGAACAGCGGTATCTTCGCCATGGCGGCCGGGACCTGGCTGCAGGAGCTGGCACGCCACTGCCCTGATATCCTCGAGGCCTGCCGGGCCGCCTGGACCGGCATGCGCAGTGATCAGGACTTCCGGCGCGTGGACAAGGCGGCGTTCCTGGGGTGCCCCGGCGACTCCATCGACTACGCCGTGATGGAGAAGACCGACCGGGCGGCGGTGGTTCCGCTGAATGCCGCCTGGTCCGACGTGGGCGCCTGGTCATCCCTGATGGACGTGCGCCAGCGGGACGGGGCCGGCAACGTGCTCCAGGGGGATGTGCTGACCCACGACACCCGCAACACCCTGGTGCTGGCCCAGCAGCGCTGTGTGGCCACCGTGGGGGTCGAGGATCTGGTGGTGGTGGAGACGGGCGATGCGGTGCTGGTGGCCCATCGCGACCGGGCCCAGGACGTGAAGCAGATCGTCGGCCAGCTCAAGGACAGTCACCGGGAGGAGAGCAAGGTGCACCGGCGGGTGCACCGGCCCTGGGGCGACTACGAAGGCATCGACAAGGGCGGGCGCTATCAGGTCAAGCGCCTGACGGTCAAGCCCGGCGCCGCCCTGTCCCTGCAGATGCACCATCACCGGGCCGAACACTGGGTGGTGGTCACCGGCACCGCCCGGGTGACCCGCGGGGACGAGGTCTTCCTGCTCTCGGAGAACGAGTCCACCTACATCCCCATCGGCGTCAGCCACCGGCTGGAAAATCCCGGCTCCATTCCCCTGGAGATCATCGAGGTGCAGTCCGGCAGCTACCTGGGCGAGGACGACATCGTGCGGTTCGAGGATGTCTACGACCGGTGCGACAAGCAATGACGGCAGCCGTTTTCCTTCGGGAGCCGGGTCACTGATGCCGGCATGCCGTCTGAGAAGCCCGGGTGGCATCCATGCTGCACGGTCCGGCTGCGACGCCGTCGGCGATCGCGGCGTGCACCGGCCTGCCGCCGGCCTGGTGCCGGAAATGCGGGTCAGTGGGAGTGCCGCAAGCGATTCCCGTCAGCCAGTGCCATGAACCGGGATGAGCGCGAAACGGTCCTGACGCTTGAAGTCCTGGAGGCCGTGCGGAATGACCAGACCCTGACCCAGCGGAACCTGGCCCGCCAGATGGGTGTCGCCCTGGGCCTGGCCAACTCCTACCTCAAGCACTGTGTGCGCAAGGGTTGGATCAAGGTCCAGACGGTATCGCCGAACCGATACCTGTATTTCCTCACCCCGAAGGGATGCGCCGAGAAAAGCCGGCTGACCGCGCGCTACCTTGCGCGTTCCCTTGCCTTCTACCGGACCGCCAGCGAATCCTGCGAGGGCGTGCTGAGCGCATGTCTGCGCCAGGGACGCCGTAGCGTGGTGCTGTGCGGACTCTCGGAGCTGGCCGAGATCGCCATGGTTCGCGCCCAGGAATTCGATATGCCGGTCCTGGGCGTGTTCGATGCCCACTCCGACCGGAGCGCATTCGTTCATCGGCCGGTGTGGCGTGACATCGGCGATCTGCCGCAGGCGGACGTCTTTCTCGTGACTGACCTCAACGACCACAGCCGACTGGTCCGTTTGCTGGTGGAGGCAGTCGGCCAGGCGAGCATCGCGGTGCCCGACATTCTGGACGGGCGGTGTGGGGGACTTCCGACCATGGACGGCAACGCGAACGGCGGTGCTCCGACGGCCGCCGTTGATGCCGCCGAGCCGGACCGGCTGACGTGAACATAGGAAACCAGGTATGAAGACTGTCGCTGTTGTGGGATTGGGCTACGTGGGACTGCCTCTGGCGGTCGCTTTCGCCGAGCACTGGCCGACCATCGGATATGACCTCAGCGCCCGGAAGGTGGATCTGTTCCGCAACGGCGTCGACCCCACCGGCGAGGTGGGAGGCGAGATGCTCAAGGCGGCCACCGGCCTGGAGCTGACCAGCGACCCGGAAGCGATAGGCCGGGCCGATTATGTCGTGGTGGCCGTGCCCACCCCCATTGATGAGATCCGCCGCCCCGATTTCGGGCCCCTGGAAGGGGCCAGCCGCACGGTCGGAAAGTACATGAAGCGCGGGGCCGTCGTGATCTTCGAGTCCACCGTCTATCCCGGCGCCACTGAGGAAACCTGTGTTCCCATTCTGGAAGAGCATTCCGGGATGAAGTGGAAAGCCGACTTCCACATCGGCTATTCCCCCGAGCGTATCAATCCGGGGGACCAGGAACACCGCCTGCACAATATCGTCAAGGTTGTGTCGGGTGACGACCCGGACACCCTGGAGCAGGTG
>DATFLG010000100.1:0-6642 GCA_035267985.1 Gammaproteobacteria bacterium
ATTCCTGAATCCGTGACCAGGAACAGGGTCGGGCCGGCGAGGCGGATTCAAACTGGTTGCTCCAATATAACGTGAGGGTCGGGTCGATGAAATATCATTTGAAGTGGGTGGTCCTTGTGGTTCTGGCACTGACCCTGGCGGCGTGCGGAACGATGGGCAAGAAGGAGGGCGGCGAAGCCGCCGTGGTGGACCAGGGAACCGCCGCCCAGGGAGGCGCAGGCGGCGGACAGGCGGGGGCCCAGGCGCAGGGCGCGGGAGCGGCCGGCACTTTCCAGGGCAGTCCCCTGGATAATCCCGCCAGTCCCCTGTCCAAGCGCACGGTTTATTTCGACTTCGACAGCAGCCAGGTCAAGCCCAGGGGCCAGAAGCTGATTGCCGCCCATGCCAAGTACCTGGCCGACCACCCCGACGTGCACGTACGCCTGCAGGGCTATACGGACGAACGCGGATCGCCGGAGTACAACATCGCCCTCGGGGACCGCCGTGCCCAGTCCGTGCGCCAGCTGATGCTGGTGCAGGGGGTCAGCCCGGATCAGATCACCACCGTGAGCTACGGCGAGGAGGATCCGGCCGTCAAGGGCCACGACGAATCCGCCTGGCGGTACAACCGGCGGGTGAAGATTGTCTATCCGGGGCATGGATCGTGACGGCGCTGCGCGCGTCCCGGAAGGTCACGGGGCCGCTGCTGGGGGCGGCCCTGATGCTGGCGCTGCCCGCGGGGCCGGTTCGGGCGGCCGATCCGCCCGCGAACCAGGGATCGCTGGACGCCCGGGTCAGTCGCCTGGAGAAGCTTGTGGAGAACGGCACCCTGGTGCAGATGGTCAATCGCCTGGATCAGCTCGAGGCCCAGGTGCGGGACCTGCGGGGGCAGGTGGAAACCCAGGAGCACGCCCTGGAGCAGTTGCGCAGCCGGCAGCGGGATCTGTACGTGGACATCGATCGGCGGCTGCGCCGCCTGGAAGTGGCGGGACAGGCCGGCCAGAGCGCGAACCAGACGGGAAGCGCCCAGTCGAGCGGGCAGAGTTCGGCGCCGGACCAGGGTACAAGTGCTTCCGGCGGGCCGGGCCAGGGGGCCGCCAGCGGGTCGTCGTCGGATACCGCCGCCGCCCGGGATGCCTACCAGAAGGCCCTGGGGGTCCTCAAGAACGGCCAGTACCAGCAGGCGGCCAAGGCCTTCGAAAGCTTCATCGGCACCTATTCCGACAGTGCCTATGCCGACAATGCCCAGTACTGGCTGGGGGAAACCTACTACGTCACCAGGAAATTCCCCCAGTCCCTGGCCGCCTTCCGGAAGGTGATCAGCCAGTATCCCAAGAGCAGCAAGGTGCCGGATGCCCGGCTGAAGATCGGATACATCCTCTATGAGCAGCAGAAGTGGGACAAGGCCCGCGAGGCGCTGTCCCAGGTGGTCCATGACGCGCCGGATTCCACCGCCGCACGCCTTGCCCAGGACCGTCTGCAACGCATGAAGCGCGAAGGGCACTGAACCGGCGCCTGCCGCGCGCAGGGTATTTTCAGACCGGTTCTAGTATCATTGGGGGATGGACGCACGGCCTCGGGAGCCGGTGGCCGCTGCTGGGCGGGACCGGCTCCGTGTCACTGAAATCTTCCATTCCCTGCAGGGCGAATCGCGATCCGTGGGTTGGCCTACGGTTTTCGTGCGCCTGACCGGCTGCCCGCTGCGGTGCGGTTATTGTGATACCGCCTACGCGTTCCACGGCGGCCGGTGGATGACCATCCCCGAAGTGCTGGACCGGGTCGGCGGGCACGGGGCCCGTTTCGTGACCGTCACCGGAGGCGAGCCCCTGGCCCAGAAGGCCGTGCATGGGCTGCTGGAGACGTTGTGCGACCGCGGCTATGAGGTGTCCCTGGAAACCAGCGGCGCCCTGGATGTGTCCGGCGTCGACAGCCGGGTGGTCAAGGTGCTGGATCTCAAGACCCCGGGCTCGGGAGAGGCCCACCGCAACCGCCTGGACAATCTGCCCCGGCTCACCCCGGCGGACCAGGTGAAGTTCGTGGTATGCGACCGGGCGGACTACGAGTGGGCCCGCCAGATGGTGCAGGCGCACGAGCTGGCGGCCCGCTGCGAGGTCCTGTTCGCACCCAGCCACGGCCAGCTGGCGCCCGGCACCCTGGCGGACTGGATTCTGGCCGACGGACTGGCGGTGCGCCTGCAGATCCAGCTCCACAAGTATCTGTGGGGCGATGTGGCGGGGCGCTGAGATGGACGGCGCGCCCGTGGACTCGAATACGCCGGCCGTGGTGCTGCTCTCCGGGGGGCTGGATTCGGCCACCGCGCTGGCCATGGCGCGCCGGGAAGGCTATGCCTGCCATGCCCTGAGCCTGGCCTACGGTCAGCGCCACGACGCGGAGCTGGAAGCGGCGCGGCGGGTGGCGGCCGCCCTGGGGGCGGCAGAGCACAAGGTGATCGCCCTGGACCTGGGCGGCATCGGTGGCTCGGCCCTCACGGATTCGGCCCTGACGGTGCCGGAGACGCCGACCGAAGGTATACCGATCACCTATGTGCCCGCGAGAAATACGATTTTTCTGTCTCTCGCCCTGGCCTGGGCAGAGGTGGCCGGCGCGCTGGATATCTTCGTGGGGGTCAACGCGGTAGACTATTCCGGCTATCCGGACTGCCGGCCGGAATATATCGAGGCATTCGAGCGTCTTTCTAACCTGGCAACCCGTGTTGGTGTGGAAGGGGGACGCTTCCGGATCCACGCACCCCTGATCCACATGAGCAAGGCGGAGATCATTCGCACGGGCCAGGCCCTGGGGGTGGACTACGGGCTGACCGTATCCTGCTACACAGCGGACGAGCACGGGCGCGCCTGCGGAGTATGCGACGCCTGCCGGCTGCGGGCCGCGGGCTTCGCCGAGGCCGGCGTCCCGGATCCCACGCCCTACCGCGGGTAACGGGTCCCGGCCATTCTCCTGTCGACAAACCACAGTCAGTGAGCGGTTCAGACTATGGATCTCACCAGCACTCAGCAAGTACTTCTCTACGGGTTCGGAATCGCGGTGATCATGGGGGCAGTGGTCAACAGGACCAATTTCTGCACCATGGGCGCGGTGTCGGACTGGGTCAACATGGGCGATACCGGGCGCATGCGTTCCTGGATGTTCGCCATTGCAGTCGCCATCGCCGGCGTGACGCTTCTGGGGCTGTTCGGCGCAGCCGATATCAGCGTCACCTCCAGCGGCAGCCAGGCCTTCCCCCCCTACCGCACCTTCATGTTTGCCTGGCCGCGGTACCTGGTGGGCGGGTTTCTCTTCGGTATCGGGATGACCCTGGCCAGTGGCTGCAGCAACAAGACCATGGTGCGCATCGGGGGCGGCAACATCAAATCCCTGCTGGTGCTTCTGACCCTGGGCTTCGGCGCCTACCTGATGATGTACACCAACTTCATGGCCTATGTGTTCTATCCGTGGATGCAGCCGGCGTTCGTCGACCTGTCCCGCCACGGCGTGTCCGATCAGTCCCTGGGCGGCCTCATCGCCGGGGCGTTCGGTCTGGGCTCCGAGTCGACCGTGAACTATGTGCTCGGCGGTCTGCTGGCGCTGGTCCTGCTGGTATGGGCCTTCAAATCCGTGGATTTCCGGTCCCGATTCGACAACATTCTCGGCGGCGCCGTCGTGGGTCTGGCGGTGGTGGGCGCCTGGTACGTGACGGCGGGCCCTCTGGGCAAGCGCTGGATGGACGATGTGGCCTTCATGGACCGTCCCCCCGCCCACGCCGCGGCTCAGTCCTATACCTTCGTGTCACCGGCCGGCGACCTGTTCCACTGGGTCGATAGCGGCTTCTACAGCAAGCTCCTGAGCTTCGGGATGCTGGCAGCCGCGGGGGTCATCGTCGGTTCCCTGCTGTACGCTCTGGTGACCCGGCAGTTCCGCTTCGAGTGGTTCAGCTCCTGGGTGGACGCCGTGCGCCACGCGGTCGGCGGCTTTTTGATGGGAGTCGGCGGGGTGCTGGGTATGGGCTGCACCATCGGCCAGGGGGTCACGGGCTTCTCAACCCTGGCCCTGGGCTCGATCATGGCCTTCGGCGCCATTGTCCTGGGGGCGGCCCTTACCATGAAAGTGGAGTACTACCGGCTGGTGTACGAAGGTGAGGCCAGCTTCATGGCCGCCCTGCTGTCGGCGCTGGCGGACCTGCGGCTCGTGCCCAACGCCCTGCGGCGCCTGGAAGCCGTATAACCCGTTCGCTGTCGGGCCTGCGGGGCCGCAGGGCTTGCCATGGGCCCCGGGTCCGGTATCATCACGGGCTTGGTTGCGCGGGCCGTTAGCTCAGTTGGTAGAGCATCCGGCTTTTAACCGGCTGGTCGAAGGTTCGAGTCCTTCACGGCCCACCATACCCCGCCAGCCTGCGCGCGGGCGGCAAAAGAAAACGGCCGGAGGTTCTCCCTCCGGCCGTTTTCTTTTTTGCAAGGCCCTGAGGCGGGCGGACGCGCCCCGGCTCCCGGCCTACGCCTCTTCGCCGCAGACGCCGGTGTCGAGGTTCAGCCCGCCGGCCGCAAGACGCCGATAGACCCAGACCCCCGTCAGGATGCCGCCCAGCGTAAACACCGCCGCGAACTGGGCCTGGCCCAGCTGGGCCAGCACCACCGCTGGACAGGCGCCGGTGATGGCCCAGCCGACCCCGAACAGCACGCTTCCCGGGACCAACCCCTTGGAGAAGGGCTTCTGGGGGATCTTCTTCCCCCGGGCCAGGACGGCAAACCCGACGCCGTTGAGCACCAGGGCACCCACGAAAACCGCCAGCAGCGTGAAGCTGTGGAACGTGAACATGGCATGGACCTTGGCGAAATCCGTAAACCCGGTGGCCGCCAGAGTGAGCCCCATCAGAAGGCCGAAGAGGGCGAAGCCAAGATGTTGTTTCAGGCTGTCAGATTTCATAGTGCGCTCGCTCCTGTGAAGCTCACCAGCAGGGATACGGCGGTCGCCGTGCCGAAGGCGATACCGATGGCCGCCAGGCTGGAGGGAACCAGCCGCGAGCAGCCGCTGAGACCGTGCCCCGAGGTGCATCCGCCGGCGAGCTGGGTGCCGAAGCCAACAAGCCCGCCTCCCACGAACAGGGTCATCCAGTTTCCGAACCCCGCACCGAAAAGCTGTTTGTGCAGGGCACCCAGGTCGAACTGCGGATGGATGCCGCTGCTCAGCGCACTGGTCAGCAACCCGCCCACCGCGATCATGACCAGAAAGGTCAAGTGAGCGGTCCAGGGTATGCGGGCCGCCAGCTTGGCCGGTTCCCGGGCCGCCGCCGTCTGAGGTGCCCCTCCCGTGCTCCGGCGGGCCGCCAGGGCTTCCTGCACCGCCTGCTCGCCGAAGTGGGCCACGGTCGCGGCCATCAGGGCATCCTTGAGCAGCTGCGGGTTGCTGCGAAACGGCGCTTCGGCCCGGCCCACGGCCCTGTCGTTGCGCCACATGACAATGCGGGCCCAGCTTCCGGAGACGCCCAGGGGGCGCTTGAAGGCCGCCCAATAACCCAGCGTGAGCACTGACAGCGCCAGTGAACCGCTCCACCATGGCCAGACAGTCATCATCCTCTCGTGCCTCCCGTATTATTGGTTTATAGCAACGCTGTCCCGGGTTACGCGGCCTGATCGGACCGCAGCATCTGACAGACCGATTCGTGCCCGTTGCGGGCGGCGAATTCGTACGCGGTCTCCCCATAGCTGTCCGTGGCGTCCCGGTCGGCACCGTGGTCGATCAATATGGCCACGATATCCTCGAAGCCCAGCTCGGCGGCCGCCATCAGGGGCGTCTTGCCCTCCATGTTTCTTTCGTCGACGTTGGCACCCGTGCGCAGGAGGCTGCTGACCATGCGCGTGCGGTGCTTGACGATGGAGTTGAACATGGCAGCTGCGCCCACGTCGGTCTTGGCCATACCATCGGCCTGGAGCAGCTTGCCGTTTGGAAGCAGGGTCAGGGGAACGGGCTTGCCCGCCGTAGAGCGCTTGAACCGGATGCACTCCTGGAAGTGACCCTGGCAGTAATGCATCTTCCAGACTTCCAGGGCCGGGTTCAGCGCAAACTGTACGAACAGTTCACAGTTTTCCACATGGGAGCACGCCATGATTGATTCTCCTTCCGCCGTGGTGGTCACTGGCGCGGCCACAGCAGACCGCGTCGACTCGGCACCCCGTCCGGGCCGCGCACCGACCCCGGGGTCGCAGCGCGGCCCGGACGGGGTGCCGGGCGCCGTTATTGCATTTGTGCAGTTGGTATCGGCGCGGTCGTCACGGCACTTTAATATCCGCCGACGGCCGGAGAGTCGAGTGGCCGCGTATATTGTAGTATATTGATATACAACAAATTATTGCGAATGGTGCCCGGCCGCGGGAGACGCGGGTTCGACCCGCGGCGGGAAACGGCAGGACGGTGGGAAAGGAGGGCGCCGGACCTGACGGCCCGGCGCCGGATCGGCCTCAGAGCTTTTCGTAGCCGGGGTTGTCTGCCACGTTCTTGAGCCGGGGCTCGTTCAGTTCCTTGATCTTCACGGTGTCCTGGGCCCGCAGATACTCGGCCACCACGTCCCAGACATTGCGTCCGGAAATCGGCTGGGCCACGTTGGCCCAGCCCGCCACGCTGTATTCCTTGTCCGGCTCGATGGGTTTGCCATCGAGCTCCATATTGCTG
>DATFLG010000101.1:0-11049 GCA_035267985.1 Gammaproteobacteria bacterium
CCCGCGGAGCTGGCCCGGCTGGTGGACGAGGTCACCGAACGGGTGCAGGCCCGCCTCGACCGGACGCTGGAGGCGGTGGTGCAGGAGCAGCTTCAGGCCGCGGTGCACCGGTCGGTGGAAGACGCAGCCCAGCGCCTGGGAGAGCAGATCCGTGAAGAGGTCGCGGCGGCCCTGCCCCGGGTGGTGATGGAAAGTCTCCGGGGTCGTCCGCCACGCTGAAGCCTTCCACGTATAATGCACCGCGATGACACCCGCGCGCGGGCCCCGGGCACAGCCCGGGGCCGGGATTGCCGGGACAGATTGTCGATCTTTCCGCGGGCATCGTGGATACTGAGCGCCGGCAATGACGACCCGGGGTCGAGGCGCATCCCGGTCAAAGCACGCCTGGCGGGCGGCGCAACGGCCAGCCCACAGGCTCCCGATTCCGAACCCGAACTGTAATCCTCCATGGACAAGACGTACGATCCTCACGCCATAGAACAACGCTGGTACCAGACCTGGGAGGAGCAGGGTTTCTTCGCTCCGCGGGGCAGCGGCACGCCCTTCTGCATCATGATCCCGCCGCCCAACGTCACGGGCAGTCTGCACATGGGCCACGCATTCCAGGACACCCTCATGGACGCCCTGATCCGCTACCACCGCATGAGCGGGGACCGGACCCTGTGGCAGGCGGGCAGCGACCATGCAGGCATCGCAACCCAGATGGTCGTGGAGCGCCAGCTCAACGCCGAGGGACAGACCCGGCACGACGTGGGGCGCGAGGGCTTCATCGAGAAGGTGTGGCAGTGGAAGGCCACGTCGGGCAACACCATCACCCGTCAGCTGCGGCGCATGGGCGCCTCCCTGGACTGGTCCCGCGAGCGGTTCACCATGGACGAGGGCCTGTCGGAGGCGGTCAAGGAGGTGTTCGTCCGGCTCCACGAGGAGGGTCTGATCTACCGCGGCAAGCGCCTGGTGAACTGGGATCCGGTGCTGCACACCGCCGTCTCTGACCTGGAGGTGGTCTCCCAGGAGGAAGCCGGCCATCTGTGGCACATGCGCTATCCCCTCGCCGACGGCTCCGGCCATCTGGTGGTCGCCACCACCCGGCCCGAGACCATGCTGGGGGATACCGCGGTGGCCGTGCATCCGGACGACGACCGCTACCGGGATCTGGTGGGCAAGACTGTCCGCCTGCCCCTGAGCGAGCGGGAGATTCCGGTCATCGCCGACGACTATGTGGACCCCGAGTTCGGTACCGGCTGCGTGAAGATCACCCCGGCCCACGACTTCAACGACTACGAGATGGGCAAGCGCCACGGGCTGCCCGTGATCAACGTGCTGACGGTGGATGCCCGTATCAATGAAACGGCGCCGCAGAAGTACCGCGGCCTGGACCGTTTCGAGGCCCGGGACGTGATCGTCCACGACCTGCAGGACCTGGGGCTGCTGGAGAAGATCGACAACCACAAGCTCATGGTGCCCCGCGGCGACCGTTCCGGCGCGGTGGTCGAGCCCTTTCTCACCGACCAGTGGTTCGTGAAGATCGGCCCGCTGGCCGAACCCGCCATCCGGGCGGTGGAAAGCGGACGCATCCGCTTCGTGCCGGAGAACTGGAAGAACACCTACTTCGAATGGATGCGCAACATCCAGGACTGGTGCATCTCCCGGCAGATCTGGTGGGGGCACCGGATTCCCGCCTGGTACGATCCGTCAGGCAACGTGCTCGTGGGCCGCTCGGAGGCGGAGGTGCGCGAGCGCCATGGCCTGGCCGGGGACGTGGAGCTGTCCCAGGACGAGGACGTCCTCGATACCTGGTTTTCCTCGGCCCTGTGGCCCTTCAGCACCCTGGGCTGGCCCCGTCCGACCCGGGAGCTGGCGACCTTCTACCCCACCAGCGTACTGGTCACCGGCTTCGACATCATCTTCTTCTGGGTGGCCCGCATGATCATGATGGGGCTGAAGTTCATGGACGACGTCCCGTTCCATGAAGTGTACATCCACGGTCTGGTGCGCGACGCCCATGGCCAGAAGATGTCCAAATCCAAGGGCAATGTGCTCGACCCCATCGATCTGATCGACGGCATCGACCTCGATGCGCTGGTGGCCAAGCGCACCACCGGCCTCATGCAGCCCCGGATGCGCGAGCGCATCGAGAAGGCGACCCGCCGGGAGTTCCCGGACGGCATCCCCGCCCTGGGCACGGATGCGCTGCGGTTCACTTTCGCCGCGCTGGCTTCCACCGGGCGGGACATCAACTTCGACATGGGGCGGGTCGAAGGTTACCGCAACTTCTGCAACAAACTGTGGAACGCGGCCCGCTATGTGCTGATGAACACCGAAAGGCGCGACTGCGGTTATGACGGCGGCGAGCTGACCCTGAGCGCGGCCGACCGCTGGATCCTTTCACGCCTGCAGCACACCGCCCGGGCGGTGACCGAGGCGCTGGCCGGCTACCGGTTCGACCTGATGGCCCAGGCATTGTACGAATTCACCTGGAACGAATACTGCGACTGGTACCTGGAGCTGTCCAAGCCGGTACTGAATGACCCGCCCACCGCGGAAGCGGCGCGGGGCACCCGGCATACGCTGATCGGGGTCCTGGAAACCCTGCTGCGTCTCGCGCACCCGCTGATGCCGTTCATCACCGAAGAAATCTGGCAGCGGGTGGCCCCTCTGGCGGGCCGGGACGGCGAAACCATCATGCTCGAGCCCTATCCCCAGCCGGACGCCGAGCGCATCGACGAGCAGGCCAGTGCCGAGATGGAATGGGTCATGGGGGTCATTCTGGGGGTGCGCAAGATCCGCAGCGGCATGAACATCGCCCCGTCCCGGCGCCTGCCGGTGCTGCTGAGCGGCGGTAGCGAGCAGGACCGGATGTGGTCGCAGCGCCATGGCAGCTATCTCACCGCCCTGGGCCGGCTGGAGTCCGTCACCTGGCTGGAGTCCGGCACCCCCGCACCGGAGTCGGCCACCGCCCTGGTGGGCCAGATGAAGGTGCTGATCCCCATGGCCGGGCTGATCGACAAACAGGCCGAGCTGGCCCGGCTGGACAAGGAGATCGGCCGCCTGGAAGGGGACCTGGCCCGCTGCGAGGGCAAGCTGACCAACCCCAGCTTCCTGGAGCGGGCCCCCGGGCCCGTGGTGGACAAGGAACGGGCCCGGGCACAGGAAATCAGGGCGGCCCTGGCCGAACTGGGGGGGCAGCGCGAGCGGATCCAGGCCCTCTGAGGGGCCGCTGCAAAGCCCCCCGCCCGCCGTCATCCGGCTGGGGCCGGGAATGCCGGCGCAACGGGTCGAAGGGACGGGGCCGCGGACTTGGGCCCCCGCCCATGGAGGGAGACTCAGCGGGCCGCCGAGAGCACGAGCTGGACCACTCCCCAGATGGTGAGTACGAAGACCACGGTGACCACCAGCCCCACCACCACGTAGGGGGTTGCCTTCCTGGAGGTGAAATCCTCGGCGTGTCGCCGACTGCTCTGAACCCCGAACATGCTGGCCAGCACGCTGGCCACAACCTTGTGGAGCGGGGGGGATTGCGGGTCGGACATCATAACCTCAACATGGATAGGTGTACCGGTCACGCATTATTGTACGACTCCCCGATGACCAGCTCCAGGGCCGGTTCAAGTCCCGGCGCGGCGCGCCGATAATCACGCCATAACCTGAGCTTACGCTTCGAGCCCGTGGGTCAGGCACCCCACGCGGCGGCTTCGCGCCGGCGCGCGGACACCCGAACCCCGGTTGTCGGGCTGCAGTGGAACCGTCCATGCCGACCGTCGCCATCATTGACGACCAGTTCACCAGCCGCCAGATACTGGTGGAGCTGATAAAGGGTATCGAGGACCACCTGGTGGTGGAGACCTTCGCCAGTCCCGGCGAGGCCCTGCGCTGGGCCCACTGGCATCGGCCCGACCTGGTACTGACCGACTACAAGATGCCGGAGATG
Source organism: Gammaproteobacteria bacterium (assembly GCA_035267985.1). Taxonomy (GTDB): domain Bacteria; phylum Pseudomonadota; class Gammaproteobacteria; order DATFLG01; family DATFLG01; genus DATFLG01. Next base: position 3,929 of record DATFLG010000101.1, read on the forward strand.
GACGGCATCGAGTTCATTCAGCGCCTGCGTACCGTCCCCGCCTGCCGCGACATTCCGGTGGTCATGATCACCTCCCTGGAAGACCGCAACGTGCGCTACAGCGCCCTGGAGGCCGGTGCCACGGACTTTCTCATCAAGCCCGTGGATCACATCGAATGCCGGGTCCGCTGCCGCAACCTGCTGACCCAGCGGCGCCAGCAGAAGATCATCCAGGACCGCACCCGGTGGCTGGAACGGCGGGTGTCGGAGGCGACCAGCGAGATCCGGGTCCGCGAGCAGGAGACTCTGCTGCGCCTGGCCAAGGCCGGGGAGTACCGCGACGAGGTCACCGGCAATCACGTGGTGAGAATGGCCAAATTCTCCCGGCTGATCGCGGAGAAGCTGGGCCTGCCAGACGAGGAGTGCAGCGTCATCGAGCTTGCCGCCCCCATGCACGACATCGGCAAGATCGGCATCCCGGACCACATCCTCAGCAAGCCGGCCCGGCTGACCGAGGAAGAGTTCGGCCTCATGAAGACCCACACCCAGATCGGCTACGAAATTCTCAAGGACAGCCCCTCGAAATACCTGCAGATGGGGGCGGTCATCGCCCTGGGACACCACGAGCGGGTCGACGGCAGCGGCTACCCCAAGGGCCTGCGGGGCGAGGAAATCCCGCTGGTCGCCCGCATCGTGGCGGTGGCCGACGCCTACGATGCGCTCACCTCCGAGCGCCCCTACAAGACGGCCTGGTCGGTGGATGCGGCGGTGCGGACCCTCAACGACGCCCGGGGCACCCACTTCGACCCGCGCTGCCTGGATGCCTTCAACAGCCAGCTCGATCAGGTGCTGAAGGTCCAGTACCTGCTGCGCGATCCCGGCCGGGAAGAGCAATCCGGCTGACCTCCCCGGCTTTCCCTCAAGTCACGGCGGTTCCTGCCGATAACAGGAGGAGCCGCTGCCCGCCTCGTGGCGCAGCGACGCCCCGGCAAGGGTGGCCGCCCCCCTGGAAGCCGGCTGACAGACTCCTGAGCCGACACTTTGACTTATGACAGATCAGGCCGAGCGCAGTCTGGCTTCAGGGTTCAGGCCCCGGAACCTCGTAGACAACCTCCGCGGGCAGGCCGCCAGCGAGCGCCAGCAGGCCTACATACGCGTCGTCATCAGCGCGCTCATCTTCGCTTACGTCCTGGTCTCGACCCGCACCGGAATCTTCTCCGGCGACGCCCCGCCCCTGGTCGTCACCGTCGTGGGCGTCTATCTGGTTTTCTCCCTGGCGCTGTTGCTCACGTTCACCCGCTGGTGCGGGCGCTCCACAATGCGTCGGGTGCTGACCATGCTCAGCGACCTGGCCATGACCACCTACGGCATGTACGCCGGCGGCCGGCTGGGCGCCCCGGTCTTTCCCCTGTACCTGTGGCTGATCATGGGCTATGGCATCCGCTACGGCCAACGCTATCTGGCCGGAGCCACGGTGATCGGCGCCTGCGGCTTTTCCGCCGTCATCTTCATCAATCCCTACTGGCAGGACCAGCGCGCCACCGGCGTGGGCCTGCTCATCGGCCTGGTGGTGCTTCCGGTATTCGTCTCCTCCCTGCTGCGCAAGCTCACCCGGGCCAAGGCCGCCGCCGAGGAAGCCAACCGGGCCAAGAGCCAGTTCCTGGCCAACATGAGCCACGAAATACGTACACCCCTGAACGGGGTGATCGGCATGGCCGACCTGCTGGAGGAAACCGCCCTGAACCGCGAGCAGCGCGAGTTCGTCCAGACGATCCACGCCTCGGCACGCACCCTGCTGTCTCTGATCGAAAACATTCTCGACATCTCCAAGATCGAAGCCGGCAAATTCCGCACCGAGGTCACCGACTTTGACCTGCACGGACTGATCAACGGCACTGTGGCCATGCTCCGGCCCCAGGCCGAAACCAAGGGACTGCGACTGCTCACCCATGTATCGCCGGACACGCCGTTTCTGCTGCGGGGCGATCCGCTGCATCTGCGCCAGATTCTGATCAACCTGATCGGCAACGCCATCAAGTTCACGGCCACCGGCGAGGTGGAACTGCGGGTGCAGAGCACCGGGAACAGCGGGCCCTGCCCGGTTCTGCGCTTCGAGGTCGCCGATACGGGCATCGGTATCGCTCCCGACCAGCAGACCCGGATCTTCGAGAGCTTCGCCCAGGCCGATGATTCCACCACCCGGCGCTACGGCGGCACCGGGCTGGGGACCACCATCTCCAAGCAGCTGGTGGAGCTGATGGACGGGCACATCGGGATGCACAGTGTCGAGGGGCAGGGCAGCACGTTCTGGTTCGAGCTGCCGCTGGAAACCCAGCCCGTAGCCCAGGACGCCGCCCATTCAGCGGACAGCCTGCGCGACATGCGGGTGCTGTTGGTGGGCGCCGATCCGACCCTGGAGCGCCATCTGCGCGAATGCCTCGACAGCTGGGGGGTGCAGCATGCCGGGGTACCCAGTGCGGCGACGGCGATCGCCCGCCTGATGGACGCCCACGGCCAGGAGCGTCCCTATCAGGTGGCCCTGATCGACCGCGCCAGTCTCGATATCGATCCGGCCGGTCTGGCATCCACCCTATTGAACGAGCCCGCCCTCAGGAATCTCGCGCTGGTGCTGCTCCACGACCCGCCCGCCGGCGCCCGGGAGGAGGAAGCCCTGCTGAAGTCGGGCTACAGCTCCCTGCTCACCAAGCCCCTGGACAAGACACTGCTGTTCAACGCCCTGCACGCGACCCGCGCGGATCCGATCACCGACAGCAGCGTGGTACGCCTGTGCGACCACCACAGTCCCCGCAGCGGCGAGGCGGCTGGCCTGAACATCCTGGTAGCCGAGGACAACCCCACCAACCAGCGCGTGATCAACAAGATACTCGAGCACGCCGGCCACCACGCCCGGCTGGTTCCCGACGGCGAGGCGGCCCTGGACGCTCTGGAGCAGGAGCGCTTCGACATGGCCATACTGGACATGCAGATGCCGGTGATGGGGGGCATCGAGGCAGCCAAGCTCTATCGCTTCACCCACGCCCCGGAAGACCGGATTCCCCTGATCGTGCTCACCGCCAACGCCACTCCCGAGGCCATGCGCGAATGCGCGGATGCCGGGGTGGATGCCTATCTCACCAAGCCGGTGGAGGCCCGCAAGCTGCTGCAGACCATTGCGGGCCTGTCCACCCCGGCGCAGAGCGCCCCTGCCTCGGCCCCGCCGCCCGCGCCGGTCCCCCGGGAGCCGGCGGCGCCGGCCGGTTCCGACGTCCTGGACCCGGCCATTCTGGACAGCCTGAAGAGCCTGGGCGGCAACGAGTTCCTGCCGACCCTGGCGGCCGGATTCCTCGAGGACAGTGAGCTGCTGCTGGCCAATATGGAGAAGGACCTGGCCAGCAAGGACTATGGAAGCTGCCGGGACCAGATCCACGCCCTCAAGGGCAGCGCCGGCAATATCGGGGCCCGGCAGCTCTACGAGCTGTGCCGGGCCATCCTGGAGGAGCCCCGGGATCGGCTGCAGGCCACCGGTCCGGATTCCCTGCGCCGGATTCATGCCTGCTTTCAGCGCACCCGGGAAGCCCTGCTGGCCTACCCCGATATACGGGGGCGTTCCGGGAGCGGCTAGCGGCGAATCGCCGGTCCCTATTCCGAGCCGCGGGCCGCCTCGCGCCGCTGGCCGGCGGTTTCCCCCCGCTGGCGATCCTGGGACTTGATGAGACGCTCCATGGTGCGCAGCTCACGCTCGGAAAGACGGAATGCGGCGTCCACCCAGATGTCGCCGATTTCGATCAGCTCCTCGAACGAGACCGGATGGACGCGGTCTCGAACGCGGAGCAGCGATTGGTAGGTATTGCGGCTCTTTTGGAATCGCTTGCGGAACGTGTCGAAGGCCGCCCCCAGCTCTCCCGGCGGCACCACCACGTCGATCACTCCCAGCTCATGGAGCTCGCCGGCGCTGTACAGGCGGCCGCTCAGGATCATCTTCTCGACCTGGGCCGGGGCGATACGCCGGGCAAGAAAGCTGTAAGCCCCCATGCCGGGGAACATGTTGAACAGCACCTCCGGGAACCCCAGCTGAGCCGTCTCTTCGGCGATGATGGTGTCGCACGCGAGCGCACCTTCGAAGCCCGCCCCCAGGGCATTGCCCTGCACCAGCGCGACACTGGTAATGGGGGCGTGCACGTTGGACATGACGCTGTGCAGCACACGGATGCTGTCGTGCACGTAACTGCGCAGCGCCTCGGTATCCCCGGCACGGATGAGATCGACGAACAGCCGCAGATCGCCGCCCAGGCTGAACACCCCTGGCTGGTAGGACTGCAGCACCAGGAAGTCCACCGACAGCGGGCCGCCGTTGCGGGCCTCTTCGGCCAGACGATGGCGCAGGACGTTCAGAAAACCGTTCAGGTCACGGATCAGCCCGGGCGTGAAACAGGGCCGTGGCTTGGGATCCGCCGAGCACCACATGGCCCGGGTGTCGGCATCGTAGCGGATAACGAGCTCGTCGTAGAAATTGCGTAGCGCATTGTTGCTGTTGTTCGCGTCCCGCATGGCGTTGCTCCCCCGCTGCGGGGCATCCCAGCCTCGTGTTTTCAGGGCGACCGTCCCCGTACCCTGATCTGCAACTGCGTCTTTTATATCGTCTCGACTGCGCCCTGACAAGCAAGCATCCCCCCAGATGCGCTCAAAGCAGGGTTTCACGGAAACGCAACGCCACTGCGGCACAATGGCCGCGCCGGGTGTGACGGACCGGTGCCGCTCTGTCAGCGCCGGCGACTGCGGACCCGTTGATAACCCGCCAGCGCTTCGCGGCGGCTGTCGGCAAAGTCCACCATCGGCGGCGGATAGTCGCCCGCCGCCCGGCCATGGGGTTGATGAAGCTGCGCGGCGGACAGGCCCGCCAGCTCCGGCACCCAGCGGCAGGTGTATTCACCCCCGGCATCGAAGCGCTGACCCTGGCGGGTGGGATTGAAGATCCTGAAGTACGGTGCCGCATCCGGGCCGGTGCCGGCGGTCCACTGCCAGCCCAGGGTGTTGTTGGCCAGATCCGCGTCCACCAGCGTGTCCCAGAACCAGCGGGCGCCTTCCTGCCAGGGGATACGGCAGTTCTTGACCAGCAGCGATGCAGCCAGCATCCGCGCCCGGTTGTGCATCCAGCCCGTGTGCCACAACTCGCGCATCCCGGCGTCCACCATGGGATAGCCGGTGCGCCCCTGCTGCCAGCGGCGCAGCAGGGTTCCATAACGGCGCCGCCAGGGAAAGGCGTCGAAACGCCGGTCCAGTGACCGCTCCGCCATGTCCGGGAAGTGATGGAGCAGATGATAAGCGAAATCCCGCCAGGCCAGCTGACGCAGGTAGGCCTCGACGCCCGCGCCCCCCGGGGCGTTGATCACCGCCCGCCAGACCTGGCGGGCCGAGATCTCGCCGAAATGCAGCCGGGGCGAGAGTCGGGAGACGCCGTCCTCGCCGGGCAAATCCCTGCTCCCGGCATAGCCTTCCAGCGCCACGTCCACGAAATCCGCCAGACGCTGCAGGCCGGCGGCTTCCCCCGGAGTCCAGGTCCGGGCGAGCTTGCCGGTCCAGGGATGCTCAGGCAGCACCCCCAGGGCGTTCGGGGCATGCCCCCGCGGCCAGCGCCGGGGCGCCGGCAAATGCGCGGGCGCCGGCTGCGGACCGCCGCTGCCATCCACCGTCCGCCGCCAGGCCCGCCAGTAGGCCCCGAACACCCGGAACGGCGTGCCGCTGCGGGTGGCCACCGCCTCGGGCTCCACCAGCAGCCCACCGGGCAGGACGCGCGCAGCCACCCCGGCCTGCTCCAGTGCCCGGGCCACACCCCGGTCCCGACGGGCGAGGTGGGGCTCGTAGAGGCGCTCCCAGTAGACGGCCGCGGCACCGGTGCGCCGCACCAGGTCCCCCAGGGCCCCGGCGCTGGGCCCGTCGGCCAACACCAGGCGCGAGCCACGATCCCGCAGGGCCGCATCCAAAGCGGCCAAGCTGTGGTGCAGCCACCAGCGGCTGGCGCCCCCGGGCACCCAGGGCGCCTCCTCCGCCGGGGCATGAACATAGACCGGGATGGGCACATGCCCGTCGTTCAGCGCCGCGACCAGAGCCCGGTTGTCATGCACCCGCAGGTCACGCCGGAACCATACCAGAGCGATGGACATGGCGCGCATTCTCTCCCGACCCGGCGGACTCCGCGCACGGGCATAAGACGATGGGCTCCGTTATACTGGTACCGAGCCTGTGGATGCCACTGTACCAACCATGAGCCGTTACCTGGGCGAGCCCGACTACACCCACGGAACCCGCAGCTGCCTGGGTGTGCTGGTGACCAACCTGGGCACGCCCGATGCTCCGACTCCGTCGGCCCTGCGCCGTTACCTGGCGGAGTTTCTCTGGGACCCGCGGGTGGTGGAGTTCCCCCGCCCCCTGTGGTGGCTGGTGCTTCACGGCGTCATCCTGCGGATCCGCCCCCGGCGGGCCGCCCGCAGCTACCAGCGGATCTGGACCGCCCAGGGCTCGCCCCTGCTCACCATCTCGCAACGCCAGGCGGCGGCCCTGCAGGCGGCCCTGAGCGAACGGGTGAGAGGGCCGGTGCAGGTGGCGCTGGGCATGCGCTACGGCACCCCCTCCATCGCCCGGGGGCTGGCGGAACTGCGGGCCGCCGGGGCCCGGCGGCTGCTGATCCTCCCCCTGTATCCCCAGTACTCGGGAGCCACCACCGGATCCACCTTCGATGCCCTGGCCGACACCCTCCGGGGCTGGCGCTGGGTGCCGGAGCTGCGCTTCATCCAGCACTACCACGACCACGGGCCCTACCTGGATGCCCTGGCGGCCAGCGTGCGGGAGCACTGGCGGACCCATGGCCAGGCCGAGCGGCTGCTGATGTCCTTCCACGGCGTCCCCCGGCGCTACCTGCTCGCCGGCGACCCCTATCACTGCGAGTGCCAGCGCACCGCAGGGCTGCTGGCCGAGCGCCTGGATCTGCCCCCCGAGCGCTGGCAGCTGACCTTCCAGTCCCGTTTCGGACGGGAGGAGTGGCTGCGCCCCTACACCGACGAAACCCTGCGTGAGATAGCCCGCGGGGGGGTGCGCTCCGTGCAGGTGCTGTGCCCGGGCTTCAGCGCCGACTGTCTGGAGACCCT
>DATFLG010000102.1:0-2118 GCA_035267985.1 Gammaproteobacteria bacterium
AGCTGCGCCGTGCCCTGTACCTGCGCAGCGAGGCCGGCTACGGCGTGATGAGCGAAGAGCAGCTGCGCCTGGCGGTGGAGGACGCCCGGGCCCACGGCGAACGCATCGTCATGACCAACGGCTGCTTCGACATCCTCCACGCCGGCCATGTGGCCTACCTGGAGCAGGCCCGGCGCCTGGGGGACCGGCTCATCGTGGCGGTGAACGACGACGACTCGGTGCGCCGCCTCAAGGGCCAGGGCCGGCCCGTGAATACCCTGGAGCGGCGCATGGCAGTGCTGGCGGCCCTGTCCAGCGTGGACTGGGTGGTGCCGTTCACCGAGGACACCCCCGCGCGCCTGATCTGCGCCGTGGCCCCCGACTGTCTGGTCAAGGGCGGCGACTATCGCCCCGAGGATATCGCCGGCGCCGACTGCGTCACCGCCGCCGGCGGCGAGGTGGTGGTGCTGAGCTACGTGGAAGGGGCGTCCACCACCGAGATCATCCGCCGGATACAGGCGTGGGACGGCGACGGGGAATGAAGAGCCACGGAACCCACGAAAGGGAGGAAGACAAAGGCGCCACGGAAAGCACTGAAGACACGGACGGGAAAATGCAGGAAAAGACTTCGGTCGTCGATCGGCTCTGACTTTTTTTCTGAAACCGATCAGGGGCGGCGGAATCCGGGAAGGGCAAGAGCCACGGAACCCACGGAATCCACGGAAGGAATCAATCAAAGGCGCCACGGAAAGCACGGATGGGCAAATGCACGACGCAAGGCGGATGTACGGTGCAATAAGCGAAGCGCATTGCACCACACCGTACCGGCCGTAATGTTCGGCGCGATGCCCTTCGGTTGTTGCGCGCTGCGGCCGCTGAATCACACAACGACCATTGAACGGGCCGATCACGATCGGCCGGCAGGGAGAAGTCAATGATCATCGTCACCGGCGGCGCCGGCTTCATCGGCGCCAACATCGTCGCCGCCCTCAACGCCCGGGGCCGCAGCGACATCCTGGTGGTGGACAACCTCACCAGCGGGGTGAAGTTCAAGAACCTGGCCGACTGCGAGATCCAGGACTACATGGACAAGGAAGATTTCCTGGCCCGGGTGCAGGGCGGGTCGGACTTCGGCCCGGTGGACGCCGTGTTCCACGAAGGAGCGTGTTCGTCCACCACCGAGTGGGACGGGCGCTACATCATGCACAACAACTACGACTACTCGAAGGCGCTGCTGCACTACTGTCTGCACCGGCGGGTGCCGTATCTTTACGCCTCTTCGGCCTCGGTGTACGGCGGGGGCACGGTGTTCAGGGAGGAGCGCGCCCACGAGGAGCCCCTCAACGTCTACGGCTATTCCAAGTTCCTTTTCGACCAGTACGTGCGCCGGCTGCTGCCCAAAGCCGAAAGCCAGGTGGCGGGGTTCCGCTACTTCAATGTCTACGGACCCCGGGAGCAGCACAAGGGTCCCATGGCCTCGGTAGCCTTCCACTTCAACAACCAGATTCTCGAGGTTGGCGAGGCCCGCCTGTTCGAAGGCTGCGACGGCTACGGCGACGGCGAGCAACGCCGGGATTTCGTGTACGTGGGCGATGCGGTGGACGCGAACCTGTGGTTCATGGATCATCCGGACCGTTCCGGCATCTTCAACCTGGGTACCGGCCGCAGCCAGACCTTCAACGACGTGGCCCGGGCGGTGATCGACTGGCACGGCCGCGGCCAGATCCACTACATCCCCTTTCCCGAGCACCTGGTGGGCCGTTACCAGAGCTTCACCCAGGCCGACATCGGCGCCCTGCGGGCGGCGGGCTATGAAGCGGAGTTCAAGACCGTGGAGGAAGGGGTGGCGGCGTATATGGAGAAGCTCAATCCGGGCGGCCGGTGACGGCGGTGGCGGCAACTACCGGGCCAGCCCCCTTTCCGCTTGCGGTGATTGGCGTGGCGCCGTTATCTTCTCCGGGTTTCGCTGCGCTGCATACGGGCCGCAAGGGCCGTACCCCCTCGGTCGTGGCCACCGGAGCGGTCGCGCCCTGATGGAACAAAGTGCAAGCCCGGGCGCACCTGGCGGAGCCCGCCGCGATGCCGATATCGCCGCGTGGCGGGATGTTATCGCCCAGCCGGGCGCCTGTGGTTTTCACC
>DATFLG010000103.1:0-5166 GCA_035267985.1 Gammaproteobacteria bacterium
GGGGGTGGCCAACAGCACCTACATCTTCTGTCTCCCCGGTTCCTCCGGGGCCTGCCGCACCGGCTGGGACATGCTGATCCGCCATCAGTTGGACTACCGCACACGCCCCTGCAACCTGGTGGAACTGATGCCCCGGCTGGCGGAGCGCTAGTGGTCCATGCGGAAAATAGAGTGTCTTTCAGAGCCCCGCTAATGGGCCAAGGCAAGGCGCGGTGCGCAGGGAATGGCAGGCCCTTTGCAAGCAGCGCAACGCGGCATTGGCCCATTAGCGGGGCTCCCTTCGGGCCGGTCCACAAGCCCCCTCGGCCGCGTTGCACTCGCTTGAATTGGCCGCGGCCAGTCCTGCGCTCGTGCGCCTTGCCGATGAGGCTTGTGGACCGGCTGAGAGGCACAGTATCTTCCGCATGGACCACTAGCGGGTCTCGAATCCGGCCGGGGGCCGGACCTGGGGATCGGCCGCGCAGCGCACGTCGTCCACCTGAGCCGCGGGCGGCCCCTCCCACAACCACGCCTGCAGCTCGGCCAGGGCTTGGGCCGGCCCGCAGGCCAGCACTTCCACGCGCCCGTCCCCCAGATTGCGGGCATAGCCGGTGAGCCCCAGATCCAGGGCCCGTTCCCGGGTGGCGGCACGGAAGAACACCCCCTGGACCCGGCCGCTCACGTAGCAATGCCAGCACTCGCTCATGGCGTTCCCCGGTCAGGGCAGCTCGACGGTGGCCGCCTGGCCGGCCCGCAGCAACTGGCCGTCAGGCAGCGCAAAGACCACGTCCACCGGGTAGCGCTTTGAACCGCCGCCGGCTGACGGTTCCAGGCCGAGACGGCGGACATGCCCCTGATAGCGATGGTCGTCCACTACCACGGTCAGGGCCTGGCCGGGCTTGAGCCGGCTCACCTGCTCCAGCGACAGCTCGGCCCGGGCCACCATGCGTCCGGCCTCGGCCACGGTCACCAGGGGAACCGATTTCAGCCGGCTGACCAGGGTCTGGCCCACCGCCGCCTGGCGATGCAGCACCCATGCCTCGTAGGGGGCCCGGATCACCGTATAGTCCAGGTTCACCCGGGCCTGCGTAAGGGCGGCGCGCCCGGCCTGCAGACGGGCCTCGGCCTTGGCATCGGCGATGCGCGCCAGCTGCAGCTCATGCTCGGCCAGCACGGTCCGGTCATAGAGGTTCTTGGCCCGTTCCAGCTCCCGCCCGGCCTCCTTGCGGCTGGCCGCGAGCTCCTTGACCCGGGCGCGGGCCTCGGACAGCCGCGCCTTGTAGGGCCGCTGGTCCAGGCGCACCAGCGCCTGCCCCTTGTGCACCCGGTCGCCCACGTCCGCCACAACGGCGTCCACGGTGCCGGAGACGGTGGTCCCCAGCGCGCTTTCCCGCGACCAGTGCAGCCGCGCGGGCACATCGGCCCCCAGGGCGGACACCGACGCCAGGGACCACATGACCAGTACCAGAGCATACCGGTGCCACCGATTCATTGTTGAGACTCCTTCGCCTTCTTCGATTGGGGCGCCAGCCAGGGATTGTAGGCGGGGTCAGCGGTGAGCGCGGCCAGCCGCGCCCAGGCCAGGGCCATGTGGAACTCGGTGCGGGCGTTGTGGAGGCGGGCCTCCGAGTACCGGACCATGGAATCGCCCAGGTCGGCCCGCACTTCCAGCTCGTACAGGGCCCGACTGCGATCCAGGTACAGGTCCCGGTACTCGGTCAGCACCTTGTTCTCCTGGCGCTGAGCCTTGAGGGACTGGATTCTGGCCCAGGCATCGGCCACGGCCTGGCGCACCGCGATGCGCTGCTGGCCCAGGCGGGCGGTCGCCTTGTCCAGCTCCGCCTGGGCCTTCTTCACCTGGGCCGCCACCGCACCGCCGCTGTACAGCGGCACCGTCAGAATCAGCCCGGCGCGGAAGGGATCCCGGGAACCGAAATCGCGATGATAGGTGGCCGCCTCCGCTTCGGCGCTGAGCACCGGCCGGCGCCCGGCCCGCGCCGCCACCAGCTGCTCCCGGGCCTGCTTGAGGCGGGCGCGCAGGGCCCGGATGACAGGATTGCCCGCCAGCGCCTGACGATTGAGCTGCTCGAGCTCCGGCAGCGTGCGCTCGTTGCCCGGCAGCTTGGGCCGGGTGAGGTTGTCCGGCAGCATCCCCGGCCGGCCCAGGACTTCGGCCAGCTTCACCCGCGTGGTCCGCTGGCGGCTCTGGGCGGCATAACGCAGGGAGCGGGTACGCTGATATGCGTTCTCGGCTTTCAGCAGATCCACGTCCGAGACCTGCCCCAGCTTGTTGCGGTCCCGTATGCGGTCGAAGTTCACGTACCGCACAGCCATGGCCTCGTTCTGCACCTGGTAGTCCAGATCGGCCAGCAGCACGTTGAAGAAACGGGTCAGCACCGCGATGCGATGGCGGTTGCGGGCGTCGGTGTAGCGCAGCCTGCTGCCCCGCACCCCGGCCTCGGCGGCCGAGCGCAGCGCGTCCGTGCGCCCGAAGTCGTAGAGCTTCTTGGTGACCAGCAGCGCGGCCTGGGAGTCGTTGGAGGACTGGTCGGGCGCCACCGCCGAGGGCTCCACCCACAACCCCCGGGCCTCCACCGAAGCGTTGATGCCCGTACCTGCGTCCGCAGCCATGGCCTGTGCGTCGGCCGCCGTGACGTCCGCCCGGGCCGAGGCCAGATCCGGGTGATCGGTCTGCGCGGCCACCTTCAGGGCGTCGGCCAGGGTCAGCGGATCGGGAAGCGCACGAGAGGCTTCAGCCGCGTCCTGGGCCAGAGCGCTGCCGCAACCCGCCGCCCATGCGCATGCCGCCAGCGCAAGAGCGGCAAACGCCGGCCCAAGGGCTCGCCCCGCCCCGCCTCTCATGGAAGCTCGTGCAGTTGCTGTCGTTTGTAGCGGATGAAGGGCATGTTCTTGTAGACGCCGTCAGTGACATACTTGCCCAGCAGCATGAACTCCCTGACCCCGGAGGTGGCGCCCGTGTACCGGGCCACGGGCTTGCCCTGCAGGTTGTAGAACTGGAACACCGGGGTGGCGCGGACCCGGTTTTCCTTGAAGGCGAAATCCTTCTCGCTCATGGTGCGGCCCTTGAAGTCGGTGATCTCCACGTCGCCCTCGATATCCACCGGGAAGCAAAGAAAATGCTTGCGGTAGTATTTCTGCACTTCGGGCTGGTTCAGCACCGTCTGTTTCATGCGGTGGCAGAACGGGCACTCGGCCTGCTCGAAAAACAGCAGGATTCCGTCCTTGCCCTGGGCCTTGGCGGCAGCCAGCTCGTCCTGGAAATCCCCCAGGCTCTGGTTGAAGAAATACTTCCCCGGATCCCGAGGGCCGGCGGCATTGGCCGGCAGGGACATTGCCAGGAACACTGCGGCGATCAGGTACTGCAGCATGCGTGTGGCCATACCCTCACCTCCCTTGGTCGGCGGCGGCCATGGACGGGGGCTGCTCGTCGTCGCCCCCGTTGCTGTTGATGAAGTCATCCAGCGCCTTGGCGGTGAGCGGACCCACCTGCCGCCCCACCCGCTTTCCCGACGGGGAAATCAGGTAGGTGGTCGGCAGGCCGGGCACCGGGCCCAGGGCCGTGGAGGCGGCCGGTTCCCGGCGCAGGATGGGATAGGTCATATGGTGGCTGCGGGCGAAAGCGCGCAGCTGTTCGACGGTGGCATCCTGGAAGTTGACCCCGAGGACCACCGCATTCTTGTGCACATGAGCCTTGTAGAATTTCTCCAGCTCGGGGATCTCTTCACGGCAGGGCGGACACCAGGTGGCCCAGTAGTTCACCACCACCCACTTTCCCCGGTAGTCGGAAAGCTTGTGATGCACGCCGTTGAGGTCCGGGAGGCTGAAGTCGAGATTCTGGGCCTGCACGCCGGCGGCCAGTAACACCATGGCCACGATGGATAATACCCGGATCAAATGCTGCATCTGCCACCTCTGCTGTACCGCTCATTAACCTGCCACCACCAGACCCGCCACGCAAGCGGGCCGCTACTGACAAGACGCAGCAGGGGCCGGAAAGTTTCCATTTTATCTCAACGGACCGCCGGAGGCGCGCTGCCGCATCCGGACGGTTCCTGCAGACGGGTCAGGCTGAAGGGAGGCTCAAGGCCGGGGGCGCGCCACCTCCTGGGGCCTGCCCAGACGCGACAAAGGGCCCGGAAAGGCCCTCTGCGCAGCTCCGACCCTCAGGTGTCGGCTCATTGGGCGGGGCGGGACTCCGCGTTCAGCGTACCCGCAGGGACCCGAGATAGGACTGATCGGACTGTTCAACCCTGCCCAGGGACCAGGAACCACGGGTCTTGGCATGGTGGATGGCGGCGTCCACATCCGCCGAGGACGGGTTGCGCTCGATGTCGAAAACCTGCCCGGGATAGATCAGGTCGGCATCCCGGATCTTGCTGGCGTTGTTCTTGTAGATCAGGGGCCACTCGTAGGGGTTGTTGTAGATGTCCGACTGGCCGGCGATGGACCAGAGGCTGTCGCCTCTGGCCACCGTGTACTGGATGTTGGCTGCCTTGAGCTCGGCGGCCAGCTGGCTGACCAGGTCGTAAGCCTTTTTGCCCTGGGCATTGTCGATCGCCTGCTGAGCCTCGTTGCGGGCCTGCATCTGGGAGGAGTTCAGACCCTGGGCGCGGCTGACGCTTTCCATCATCCACTTGGCCTTCTCCAGATAGTACTGGTTCACCGCGTCTTCGGACTGCTGCTGCACCTCTCGGGCCAGCTTCTGGGCCTTGGCGTCGTTGCCCTCGGCGGCAGCCTTCTCGGCCTGCTTCATGATCTTGCCGGTGTCACGCCACACCCAGTGAACCGCCTTCATCTTGGCCATGGCCGCTTTGGCGTCCGCCAGGGCCTGGGTGGTGGCCGCGCTGGGGCCCTGCTGCGCCTGAGGCGCGGGAGCCGCCTCCTTGGGCTTGGGTGCGGTGGCACAACCCACTGCCACCGCCAAAGCAAATGCTGTCACCGACAGGTACTGAAGAGGGCGGACTAATTTCATACCAGAGATCTCCCTAGTGGGTTGTTGTGGCGCACAACGTTTTTGTGGTTGAAAGACACCGCGGCCGATATCCGCAGTACGATTGCGCATTTTCAACCGAAGCTATCACCCGCTTCGCGCAAGTGTCAAGCCAAGTCATTGACTTATTAGAATATGCGCACATTTCGTGGGACCCGGGACTAAGACGCCGGAGC
>DATFLG010000104.1:0-4600 GCA_035267985.1 Gammaproteobacteria bacterium
GGGGGTGGCCAACAGCACCTACATCTTCTGTCTCCCCGGTTCCTCCGGGGCCTGCCGCACCGGCTGGGACATGCTGATCCGCCATCAGTTGGACTACCGCACACGCCCCTGCAACCTGGTGGAACTGATGCCCCGGCTGGCAGAGCGCTAGGGCAGGGGTTGACCCGCGCCACCCGATGGTGGGAAAAGAGTAGACACCGTGCCACGATCCCACGGGGCCTGAGACCCGGGCGGCCGCGATACCGGGCATGTGGGAGGTGGGACGTGGCCGTCGCGCCGGTTCCGGCCGGCGACCCCGGCTTGCAGCGGGTCGAGAGTCAGGTTCCCTTTGCATCCCGAGGGCATTCATGCCGCCGTATACGCCATTGCCACCCATCGAGCTGAGCCTGGGACGCCCCGAGCATGCCCAGGAGGTGGCCGGTCTGTCCCGGGATCTGATCGAGGCCGGTCTGGGATGGTCCTGGACCCCCGAGCGGGTCCTGCGCAGCCTGCGCCACCCGGACACGGTGGTTCTGATCGCACCCCGCCCCGGGCATCTGGCGGGCTTTGCCATCATGCACTTCGGGCTGGAGGAGGCCCACCTGAACCTGCTGGCGGTGCGCCCGCGCTACCGGCGCAGCGGCCTGGGCCGGCGCCTGGTGCACTGGCTGGAACAGTCGGCGCTGACGGCCGGGATCTCGGTGGTGTATCTGGAAACCCGGGACGGCAACCGGGGGGCGCAGGCATTCTACCGGCGTCTGGGTTATCGGCGCATCGGTCGGGTGCCCGCCTACTACAGAGGCCGGGAGGCGGCGGTACGCATGGCCCGGGATCTGTGGGAGCCCCGATTCAGCGGTGCGCCCCGGCCGCGTCAGGACTAGCGGCATGCCTGGAACCGCCCGGGGTGCAGCGTCGACATCGCCGCCGGTTCCGGTGCCCGGCTATCCGTCTTTGACCAGCAGTAGCGGCACGGTGGCGTGGCGCAGCACGTTCTCCGCCACGCTGCCCAGCAGCAGATGACTGAGCCCGCGGCGTCCGTGGGTGCCCATGACCACCAGATCGGCGGGCCACTGCGAGGCTTCCTCCAGGATCATGTGGGCCGGCCGTTTGCCCACGGCAGTGAGCTCGGCGAGCCGCGTCTCGGGCTCCACGCCGGCCTCTCTTGCCACCTGGCGCGCATGTTCCATGACCTGCGTCCCGCTGTCCAGCTGTTTGCGGGTGAACTCCTCGGCGGCCTGTTCCGTTTCCAGGCCCAGATTGACTTCGTCGGTGACATGGATCAAGCGCAGCCGGGCCCCGCAGCCCCGGGCCAGCTTCGCCGCCTCCTTCAGCGCCCGGTCCGAGACCGTGCTGGCGTCCACGCAGACCAGTATGCGTTCGTACATGAATCAACCCCCGCTGACGGCGAGTGCTCCTGGGCTCCACTATAGCAGTGAAAGGCGGGGACAGCCCCGGCTTTGAGGTGCGCAGGTGCCTCTTGGGAAGTGCCGGGTGGGCAAGTGCCTGGGAGAGCGCGGGCTCCCGCCGCTTCATTCATAGCGCAGCGCCTCGATGGGCTTGAGGCGGGCCGCCTTGCGGGCAGGGTAGAAGCCGAAGAAGATGCCGATGCCCGCGGCCACCACGAAGGCGAGCAGGATGGCCCAGATGGTGACCACCACCGTCATGGACACGAACCGGGTCACCAGCCAGGCGGCGCCCGCCCCGAGCAGCACGCCCGCCAGACTGCCCAGAATGGACAGCATCAGGGCCTCCAGCAGGAACTGGGAGAGCACGTCCCGGGGGCGGGCGCCGATGGCCATGCGGATGCCGATCTCCCGGGTGCGCTCGGTCACGGACACCAGCATGATGTTCATGATGCCGATGCCGCCCACCAGCAGGGAGATGGAGGCGATGGCGCCCAGGGTGAAGGACAGGGCGCTGGCGGCGCTGGCGGCGGTCTTGGCCAGGGCGGTGAGATTGCGTATGGAGAAGTCGTCGTCCTGGCCGGGGCCGATGTGGTGGCGCTGGCGCAGCAGATCCTCCATCTCGTTCTCCGCGCGCTTCATGTCCTGGGCGCTGCGGGCCTGGGCCATCATGAAGCGCACGGTGCCGGGGAACTGATTGCCGAAGAGCTTGCGCTGGGCCGTGGTGACCGGCACCAGAATGGTGTCGTCCTGGTCCCGCCCGTCCAGGCTCTGGCCCTTGGGGGCCAGCTCCCCGATCACCTGGTAGGGGCTGCGGTCGATGCGGATGATCCGGCCCACGGGATTGACCCCCGCGCTGAAGAGATTTTTCACCACCGTTTGTCCCACCACCGCCACCCGGGACGCGGACCGCAGGTCGGCCTCGTCGAAGGGCTGACCGGCGGCGAAAGTCCAGTCGCGAATCTGAAAGTAGCTGGGGTTGGTGCCGTGGACCAGGGTGCTCCAGTTGTTGGGGCCGTGGACCACCTGGGCGGTGCCGGCGGCCACCGGTGCCACGGCTTTGACCGCCGGCAGCTCGGCGATGGCGTCAGCGTCCTCCAGGGTCAGGGTGGGGCTGGTGCCCGCGCCGAAGCGCAGGCCGCCGGAAGTGGTGGCTCCGGAGAGGATGATGAACAGGTTGCTGCCCATGGAGGCGATGGCCTGGTTCACCATGAACTGGGCACCCTGCCCGATGGCCAGCATCAGGACCACGGCCCCCACGCCGATCACCATGCCCAGCATGGTCAGGGCGCTGCGCATGCGGTTGGCCCCCAGGGCGCGCCAGGACTCGCGCAGCAGGTCTCCGGCGATCACGGCACCGCCCTCGCCAGCAGGGCCTCCGTGGGACCGTCCTCCTCGATGGCACCGTCCACGAAGTGCACCAGACGCCGCGCGTAGCGGGCCACGTCCGCCTCATGGGTGACCAGCACGATGGTGATCCCCTGGTTGCGGTTGAGGGCTTCGAAAAGCTCCATGATCTCGTGGCTGGTGACGGTGTCCAGGTTGCCGGTGGGCTCGTCGGCGAGAATCAGGCGCGGTTCGTTGATCATGGCCCGGGCGATGGCGATGCGCTGCTGCTGGCCGCCGGAGAGCTGGTTGGGCAGATGGTGGGCGAAACGGGTGAGGCCCACCCGGTCGAGCAATTCCAGGGCGCGCCGGCGTCGCTCGGCGCGGCCCACGCCGGCGTACAGCAGCGGCAGGCCCACATTGTCCTCCGCACTGACCCGGGGCAGCAGGTTGAAGCCCTGGAAAACGAAGCCGATGGCCCGGTTGCGCACCTCGGCCAGGCGGTTGACGCCCAGGGTGGCCACGTCCTGGCCGTCCAGCCAGTAGCT
Organism: Gammaproteobacteria bacterium; assembly: GCA_035267985.1. GTDB lineage: Bacteria > Pseudomonadota > Gammaproteobacteria > DATFLG01 > DATFLG01 > DATFLG01. The sequence goes on from DATFLG010000104.1 coordinate 3,257, forward strand.
GCCCGAGGTGGGCGTGTCCAGGCAGCCGGCGATGTTCATGAACGTCGACTTGCCCGAGCCGGAGGGGCCCATGATGGCCACGAACTCCCCCGGGTCGATGGTCAGGTCGATGCCCTTGAGGACGTGCACGGGGCCGGCGCCCGTCACGTAGTCCTTGTACAGGTTCTCGATCCTTATCAGGGGCGCGTTCATCAAAAGGCACGGAAACGGAAGTGGCCGGGCGCCTTCCCGTTGCTTCCTGGCTTGAGATCCTCCACCACCACATGATCACCGGCCTTGAGATTGCCGGCGGTGATCTGCGTGTACTGGTTGTTGGCGATGCCGATGGTCACCGGCACGGGGACCAGCGTGTTGTCCTGCACCCGGTAAAGGCGACGCGCGTTGGGGTTTTTCTGGTTGCCCAGGGCCTGGGTGCCGGGGGGATGGAAACGCAGGGCCGCGTTGGGTACCCGCAGCACGTCGTTGCGCCGGTCGATGACCACCGTCACATAGGCCGTCATGCCCGGCAGCAGGATGCCCTCGGGGTTGTTGACGTTCACCACCACGTCGTAGGTGACCACGTTCTGCTGGATGGTGGGATTGAGCCGGATCTGGCGCACTGTCCCGTGAAACGTCTGGTCGGGATAGGCATCCACGGTGAAGCTGACCTTCTGGCCGACCTTTACCCCCCCCACATCCGCCTCGGCCATGGAAGTGTCGATCTGCATGCGGGTCAGGTCCTGGGCGATCTGGAACAGGGTCGGGGTCTGGAAACTGGCCGCCACGGTCTGGCCCACGTCCACGTTGCGCGAGACCACCACGCCCGATACGGGCGAGCGGATCACGGTATAGCTCAGGTTGGTCTTGTCCCGCTCGATCTGCGCCCTGGCGCTGGCGACCTTGGCCTTGGCGTCGGCCAGTGCCTGGTTGCTGTTGTCCAGGTCGGACTCGGCGATATAGCCCTTGGCGTATAGATCCCGGTTGCGCTTTGCCGTGGTCCGGGCCAGCTTGAGGCTGGCCTGGGCGCTGGTCAGGGTGGCCTGGTCCTGTTTGAGCTGAGCCTCGAACAAAGACGGGTCGAGCCTGGCAAGCACCTGGCCCTTCTCCACATGGTCGTTGTAGTCCGCGTTGAGCTCCTTGACCGTGCCGGAAACCTGGGTGCCCACGTTCACCAGGGTGACGGGATTGAGGGTGCCGTTGGCAGACACCGTTTTCACGATGTTGCCGGTGTCCAGGGTAACCGTGCGATAGCGGGCGGCGTCGGGCTCGTTGGCGCGATGGCGCCAGTAGTAGATGCCGCCCCCGGTCAGGCCGAGTACGACCAGCCAGATGAAGACGTTGCGCCAGATACGGGCCTTGGGAGTC
>DATFLG010000105.1:0-5826 GCA_035267985.1 Gammaproteobacteria bacterium
GACGCCCTGTTCCGCTTTGCCTTGATTCATACGGGGCGGCGGGACGTGGCCGAAGACCTCGTCCAGGAAACGCTACTGGCAGCCTGGCGGGGCCGCACCGGCTTCCGACAGTCCTCCGGTGAACGCACGTGGCTGGTGGGCATCCTCAAGCACAAGATCCAGGACCATTACCGGCGTGACGGCCGACAAGCGGATCTGGCGTCCCGTCTGGCCGACGGTGACGATACCGACGATGTCCAGCGCTGGTTCCTCGAGGATGGCCATTGGCGCGCCCGCCCGGCCCGCTGGGGAAGCGACCCCCTGGCGCAGGTGGAGCTGGAAGCGTTCTGGGACATGCTGAGCCGCTGCATTGACGCCCTGCCCGAGCGGCTGCGGGAGGGGTTCATCGCCCGGGAGATCACCGCCCTGGAGACCGCCGGGATCTGCGAGCTGCTGGGGGTATCGGAGAACAACCTCTATGTGCTTCTGCATCGGGCCCGATTGCGCATTCGCGATTGCGTGGAACGCCACTGGTTCAAACGAGAGGAGGCGTCGTCATGATGGGATTGCCGGACTGCAAGGAAGTCTCACTGCAGCTGTCGGAGGCCTGCGACCGGCCCCTGCGCCGATCCCTGGGCATCCGTCTGCACCTGATGATCTGCGCGGCCTGCCGCACCTATGCCCGCCAGATACGATGGCTCCGCAACACCGTCGAACGGCTGCGCCATGCAGAGGCGATGCCCGGGCTCGATGAATCGGCCCGCCGTCGGATCGCGGACCGTCTGCGGGAAGAGGAAGACCGCCGGGACTGAATGGCGCACGGAAGCCATATTGGAACTCCAGCCCCCCGCGGGGAAAGAGCCGCGGCGCCCACGAAACCCACACAGAGCAAGAACCTGAGGCGCCACGGAAAGCACGGACGGAAACAAGGCGACGCCCCGGATGCCGGCATCGTCAATCCGGTGCGTCCCACCGGGCATCACAGCCCGAAGCGCAGGGAACCCCGGATGGGGTGTGACATCCGGGCGCCTTCTCTTCGGGTGCCTCTTCTCCGGGCGCGCAAAGAAGCGGCGCCCGGCGTGCGGGGGCGGAACTGCGCAACCCAACCCAACAAGAACGACGCAACCCACCGAATCCACGTAGGGAGTCAGTCAAAGGCCCCAAGGTTGGCTCTGATGAAAAACGGAAAAATTTCGATTCGCCGGGGTTACATCGGCACCGCCCTTGCGAATTCCCTTTTCCGTGCTTTCCGTGGCGCATCGGTTTCACCCGGATTCTGTTTGATTCCATCCGGGAGCCACCACCGGGGCACTGGGTCGGGATTCACCCGTGGTTGTTCCGCCGCCGCAGCCAGCGCGCGATGAAATGGTCCACGGACAGCGCACCGGGGCCGTGCGACAGGGTGACCAGGAGCATCATGCCCCACACCACGTGCTGATTGACGCCATCCGGCCCCAGCCCCGGATAGGAAATCACGGCGACGATATTGTAGACGAACAGGATACCCGCGCTGATGCGGGCGCCCAGGCCCACAAGCAGCAGCACCGGCAGAGTGAGCTCCACCGCGGTCGCCAGATAGGCTGCCACCTCCGGCGACAGCACAGGCACATGGTAGACGTAGGTGAACAGGCCCACGGTGGAATACATGCTCTGGATCTTGGTGAGCCCGGATTGCCAGAACACTTTCGCCACCCAGAAGCGCAGCGCCAGATCGGCCACCGGGCTGAGCAGGGCCACCCAGCCCACGGCCCGCTGGTATAGACTGCTCATCGTATCCGCCATGCCCATGAACCAGCCTCCTTGCAGTGGCCCGGCCGGTCCCGCTGCCGGTCTATCGGTCCTTGAGACCGGATACGGCCCCGGCAACCCGGAGCCGTATCCGTTTCCCACTGCTTGTCACGGACGGATATAAGCGTAACCCTGCTCCTCGAGCTCCATGATCCGCCCCACGCCGGCGGGCACCACCTTTACGCCCTTGAGGAGCACCGGCATGTGCCCGGTCTTGCGTTTGATGCCCTCCATGGTGTTGTGGCAGGCACTGAACCGCACACCCTGCATGGCCATGCTTTCCACCCGCTTGGCCTGGCCGCTCTTGTCGGTCAGCAGGCTCAGCCCCGGGCCGTAGGCCACAACCTCCACGTCCACATTATCCACACCGTACTCGGCCTGCACGTTCGCCGCGTTGTTCAGAGCGATCTTCTGGGTGCGGGCGTTGTCTGTGCTCACCTGTATGACCACCTTGTGCTTGGCCGGCCCCAATTCGGCCGCCCGGGCCGCTGCGCCCAGGGACATCAGCGCCGCCGCCATCAGCATCAACCAGAGCCAGGATCCGTAACCGACTGCTTGCCTTTTCATCAACAACCTCCTCAGGTGGAATCAGCCTGCCGAACGCGACCCTTCAGGCACGGGAGCCCGGGCCTGTGCCCGGCCCCTCACACCCCTTGGTCGTATCAATGCGCCGGTTCTTACGCCGGCACGCCCTGATCAGTGTACATGACTCAGAAACCGTTGAAGCTGCCCCGGAGACGGCCCCCCCACGGCCTTGGTGGCCCGGCCCTGGCCGTTCCTGAAGACGATGGTGGGGACGCCCGTCGCTCCCGTGGCCGAGAGGAGCTTCTGGTTGGCCTCCAGAGCGGCCTTGGTCTTGTCGTCCGGGAGGGTTTCTTCTATGCCCCCGCCGCCCTGTCCGCTGAATCCCCGCTCGCTGCGCTCGAGGGCGGCCCCGGGGTCCTTGGCCGACAGGATGGCCGCCGCCTTGCCGGCGCTGGTGGTGGTCAGGATCCCGACCACGATCCAGCGCACCGTCAGGTCATCGGGCCCGATGCGGGGCTGCAGCTCGCTATAGAGCCGGTGGCAATAGGGGCAGTTGGGGTCAATGAATATGTACATCAGGCGCTTACCATGCCCCTGCTGGATCCAGTGAGCCTCGGACAGCCGGTGGAACCAGCCGTCGGGATCTTTGGCACCGGTACCGGCAGTGGCCAGGCCCAGGGCCCCCAGACCCAGCACGACGGCTGCCACCCAGCGAGCGAATTGAGCTTTCACGAAGTCCTCCTCAGATTCTCGGGCTGCCGGCCCGATCGGCGGGTAAACCGGCATTCTTTTCATCAGTCGCTTTCGACTTCCGGCCCTTACAGCCGTTCCGCCGACCGGCTGGCGGACCCGATGACCGGCCCCGGCGGTTTGGAAAGTCTACACTTACGCACGGATATGTTCTTTCGGTCTGGGATGGACGACACAGTGGATCTGCCGGTTGCCTACGAACCCCGGGCGGTCGACGCCGGCACCCCGGTGTTTGCCGAAGCCCGGCGTCTGGCCCTGGCCGGTGCCGAGGAGGGCACCCTGGTCTGGGCCCGGGACCAGCGTACGGCCTTCGGCCCCGCGGGCCACGGCTGGCAACCGGCGCCGGAGGGCCTGTACTGCGCCCTGGTGCTGCGGCCCGACATTCCCGCCCCCGCCACTGCCCAGCTCGTGGCAGTCGCCGCCGTCAGTGTGGGCGGTGCACTGGCCGAGCTGGTGTCGCCTCTGACCCAGCTCCACTACCGCTGGCCGGGCGGGATCCTCCTCAACCAGGGCAAGGCCGCCGGCATCCGCCTTGCCGCGGATCCGGACACCGCATCCCCCTGGGCCATTCTCGGTATCGGCGTCAACGTCACTACCGCCCCTGCAGACCTGGGATTCGCCGCTGCCAGCGTCCGCCAGGAGGGTGACTGCGACGCAGCCCCCGAGCAGGTGCTGGAAGGCTTCACCCGCCATTTCCTGGCGTGGATCAACCGGTGGGCCGAGGACGGCTTCGCTCCGGTACGCCATGCCTGGCTGCAGCGCATGCCGGGGCTGAACGAAAGCCGGCAGGTCCACTGCCACGGAGACACGGCGGCCGGCATCGCCGAAGCCGTGGACGAGAACGGCTCGCTGGTGCTGCGCCACACCGACGGCGGGCAGCAGGTGCTGAGTCTGTCCGGCTACTACGGACTGACCGATGAACCCGTCCGCTGACCTCCCCCCGCCGGACGCAGCGGACATCATGGGCGTGTTCGGTTTGAATCCCGCGGGGGACTGGGTCCTGGTCCACCGTTACCAGGGCGGCGAGTATGGCCTGGAGGACGTGGCCGGCCTGTTCCGGATCGGCACCCTGACATCGCCGCCGGATCAGTCCGGCCCGGTGACGCTCTCCTTGGCCGGCGACGATCTTCGGGACCTGAAGTTCATGGCCGATACCTACAGCTTCGATCATGACGAGCGCTTCATCGAGATGTGTCTTGAGATCTGCCGATTCGCCCGGGAACAACCGGCGGACCGGTACAGCCTGATGGCCAATTTTTGAGACGCCCCTGGCCAGCGGCCCGGCGTCGGGAGGCGAACCGTGAACGGCGGCATCAACCGCAGACGATTCATCGGATGGTGCGCATCCTGCCTGGCGGCAGGGGCCGGCCGGCGCCTGTGGGCCGGCCAGAAACCGCTGTCCCGCGAATACGACCGTGTCCGGCTGGTGGACCCCCGGGGCCACCCCCTGCGGGCCGACGCCCTCGCCCCCGGGGTGAATTACCTGTTCCACTACCCCTACGTCACGACCCCTGCTTTCTGATCAATCTGGGAGAGCCGGCGCCCGGACCGGACACCCTCCAGACCCAGGCAGGGCGCTCCTATCGGTGGCGGGGCGGCACCGGTCCCGGCCATTCCCTGGTCGCGTTCTCCGCCATCTGCTCCCACCGCATGACCTATCCCGCCCGGTCCGTCAGCTTCATCAACTACCGGCACCGCCCCACGCCCTTCGTCAACGAAGACAAGACCGTGGTCAAACGCGCCCACATCATCTATTGCTGCTCGGAGAACAGCGTGTACGACGCCGCTGACGGGGCACGGGTCCTGGGCGGACCCGCCCCCCAGCCCCTGGCCGCCATCGATCTGGAATACGATTCGGACACGGGCCAGCTCCACGCCACGGGCACGGACGGCGGCGAGCTCTTCGAGCGCTTCTTCGACAAGTTCGGGTTCCACCTGGCCCTGGAATACGGCGTCTCCGACATACGCCAGCGGGTGACCGGCACCGCCGAAGTCGTGCGCCTGGACGACTATACCCGCAACCAGGTGCTGTGCTGAGCGCACACCACAGCCCCCAGCTCCCCTGCTTCGGGATGCCGTCTTCTTCAACCCTGCGCGTCATACAGACCGGATGCAGCGCCAGCGGAATTCCGGAGCCGGAAGAGCCACGGGACCCACGGTATCCACGGAAACGAAGAAGACCAACGAAAAAAGGAGGTCAGGCCGCCGGGGGCAACAAGCGGAGCGCATTGCATCCTGCATCGCCCGTGGCGCTTTGATTTTTCGTCCGTGGATTCCGTAGGTTCCGTGGCCCCCTGGATCCCATCTCCGGTGGCCATTCATCGATCCTGCCGCTGCCTGGCTTCCAGCCATGCGGCCAGATCCCCGTGACCCGTGTCCCGGGCCACCATGGCGGGGGTGCGCCCCTGCCGGTCCCGGCGCCGTGGATCGGCCCCGGCGCTCAGCAGCATGTCCGCCAGCGGCCGCGACCCGACCTCCGCGGCATGATGCAGGGCCGTCGCGCCATAGTGGTCCACCGCGTCGACCCTGGACCGATCGGTGGCCAGCAGGGCCCGGACAACCCCCGAGTGCTGCTCGAGTACCGCCCGCATCAGAGGCGTGTACCCATACAGGTCTCCCTGGTTGGGATCGGCGCCGTGCGTGAGCAGCAGCCGCACCACGGCCACGTGCCCCTTCACCGCGGCGATGGTCAGGGCCGTCCAGCCGTTCGCCCCGGCCAGATTCACCCGGGCGCCGTGGCGGACCAGCAGGCGGGCCATGGCTGCATCACCCGGCACGGCCGCA
>DATFLG010000106.1:0-9045 GCA_035267985.1 Gammaproteobacteria bacterium
GGGTGGTGGAGTTCGGTCTGGCTCTGCCCGATCATCTCAAGGTACAGGGCCGCACCGGCAAGGTGTTCCTCAAGCGCTGGGCCGAGCGGGTGCTGCCGGCCGAGCACCTGTGGACCCGCAAGCGGGGCTTCACCGTGCCCATCGGCGAGTGGCTGGCCGGGGACACCCTGGACCGCCTGGAACGGGCCCTGGCGGCCAGCGCCGGGGTGCGGGCGTGGTTCGTACCGCAGGCGGTGACCCGCCTGATCGAAAGCCACCGGCGCAGCGGGCGCTTTGCGGGCCCCTTGTGGATCCTGCTCCAGTTCGCCCTCTGGCACCGGCTGTTCATCGAAGGCGACGGCGCCCGACCCGATGCCGAACAGGACCCGTTCGATTTTCTCGCGGCGCAGTGACCGCGAATCGCGGTGTCGCCGAACACCATCGCCAGCCACACCTGGTGCAATGCGCTTCGCTTATTGCACCCTGCGTCTGAGAAATTCAAAGGCGCCACGGAAAACACGGAAGGCACAAACGGAAAAACTCGAAGTGAGTGAACGGCGGTAGGGCGCAATAAGCGAAAGCGCAGTGCGCGGGACGCTATGCCGGCGCTCAATCCGAATACCGCAGCCGTGTTTCGCAGCCTCTCTCGGTGAGGGCAGTCGAATGGAGTGAAGCAGAATCCGGGAATTTCTGTTTAGCCTTGTCCGTGCTTTCCGTGTAGTCCGTGGCGCATTGTATTTTTCCCTTCCGTGGACTCCGTGGGTTCCGTGGCTCTTGGCTTTCCCCGGATTACGCCGGCGCTAATACGGGCTACGATTTGTCCGTGCTTTCCGTGTGGTCCGTGGCGCATTGTATCTTTCCCTTCCGTGGATTCCGTGGGTTCCGTGGCTCTTGGCTCTTCCCGGATTGCGGCGGCGCTAATCCGGGCTACGACTCGTCCGTGCTTTCCGTGTAGTCCGTGGCCCACTGGATTCTTCCCTTCCGTGGATTCCGTGGGTTCCGTGGCTCTTGGCTTTCCCCGGATTACGCTGGCGCTAATCCGGGCTACGATTTGTCCGTGCTTTCCGTGTAGTCCGTGGCCCACTGGATTCTTCCCTTCCGTGGATTCCGTGGGTTCCGTGGCTCTTGGTTTTCCCCGGATTGCGCTGGCGCTTCATTCGGGCTGCACGGGCTCTGCTGCATTCAACAGGCCGTCGCGCTCGAGCCTGTCCACTACGGTCTCCACGGACAACTGCTCGAGGCAGGCATGGTGCTTGTCCGGCGGGCACACCGGCAGGTGGCAGGGGCTGCAGGGCACGGGGTGGCGCAGCACCCGTTCGGCGTTGCCCACGGCGTGGCTGCGCCGCCAGTCGGTAGGGCCGAAGAAGGCGTACACCGGAATGCCGGCACCGGAGAGCACATGCATGGGGCCGGAGTCGCTGGTCACCGCAAACCGGGCCTGTTCCCCGAGCGCCGCCAGCTCCAGCAGGGAGAACGCGCCCGTGGCGTCGGCGCCCACCGCTTCGGCCAACGGGGCGTTGATGTCCGCGTCCGCGGGGCCGCCGATCCACACGGGCGCGAGGCCGGCGTCGCGCAGCATTTCTGCCAGGCGCCGGAAGGATCCGGCCGGCCAGCGCTTGCTCACCCAGCGCCGGCTCGCCCCGGCGTGCAGCAGCACCAGGGGCCGGCCGGCGACGTCGTGGGCGTCCAGCCACGCCCGGACGCGGCGCCGCTCGTCTTCCCCCACCCGCAGGCGGGGGCGGGGCGGCGCCTCGGGCAGCCCCGCATGGACCAGCAGGCCGTTGAGACGGTCGAAAATATGCCGGTCCCGCTGCGCCCGGCTGGGCGGAATCCGGTTGTAGGCGTAGGCCGGGCCCAGGCCGGTGCGCAGGCGGGCCCGGGAGACGAAGGTGAGGGCTGCGCTGCGGTCGTTGCCCTGCAGGTCGAACACGGCATCGAAACGCGCGGCGACCACCCAGGCCAGGGTGCGGGCCATCTCCCGGAAGCCGCGGCGTTCGCGCACCACCAGCTCCAGACGGGAATCGTGGGCGAACAGAGGCGCATAGGCAGGAGCCGTGAGCAGCCGGATCCGCGCCTCGGGATACGCCGAGGCAATGACATCGATATGGGGGGTGGCGACAATCACGTCCCCCAGGGCCCCCCACTTGATGATCAGGATCCGCCGGGCGGAGACGCTCATGGCCGGGGACCCCGCACGTCAGGCGGCTTCCGGTTGCGCCGGCTTTTCGGAAGGCCCCGCGGACTCGTCAAACAGCGAGCCGCCGCGGTCCGCTATACGGGCTGCGGCCAGCGCCCACCCCAGCAGCAACCAAAAGGTCACGGCGTTCCAGTTGCTGAAAAAGCCGTGCGTAGGCGCCAGGGGCCAGAGATAAACGAACACGCCCACCGCGGGTCCCAGCAGCCAGCCGGGCCAGCCACTCCGCCGGCCGGCACGCCACACACGCCGCAGCCACACACCCACCAGGGTAACGAACCCCAGCAGTCCGGGAATTCCGCTTTCGGAAAACCACTCTATATACATGTTATGGGGATGGAGGTTGCACCGGTAGTCGAATGACGGCGGCATCCCGATACCCGGAATGCTGCAGGCGACGCGGAAGTTGTGCATACCCACGCCGGTGAGGGGGCGCGCACTGCCCACCTTCACGCCGCTGCGCCACAAATGGCCGTAAGGGGAGTTCCACACCCCCGCGAATTCTTGAGCAGTGGAGACGAACTGACGCTGGATAGCCTCGTTTCCACGGCCCGCGAAAAACATCGCCGACAGCACCGCCGCACCGACCAGCGCCAGCACCGCTGCGCGGCGCACGCCAAACCACGCCAACGCAGTCAGAAACAGCCCGAAGAGAACAAAGATAAAGGCCATTCGTTCACCGCTCAGGAATACCGCGGTCGCGGCCAGTAGACCCAGTATCACCGCAAACCAACGTCGCCTCGCCCGGTATGCACCCCAGGCCCATAGCCCCAATAGCCCGGGGAACAAAAGCCGTGCCATGTACACTCCGACTTTCGGGTCGTTGAACGGACCCGTCAATCTGTAGGGGTTGAACCACGGATGCATGAATACGTCGAACCCCGACAAGTATTGAAGGACAGCGTCGGCGGCCACAAAGAGTACGGTCACGCTGGTGACTACCAGCAGCCGCCGCATCCAGCGCTCGTCCAGCAGCCAGTGCTCGGCGGCGGCCGCGAAAACCAGAAAGCGCATCCAGGTTCCCGCCTGGCTGTAGGCGGACGCCACGGCGAAGGCGAAGTTGCTGGTGAACAGCAACCAAAGCCACAGGACAAACGCCACCCGGAACCACGGCCGGCGCACCCACCCCCAGTCGCCGGTGCCGGCGCTGTGCACCAGGAAAAGAATCGCCGCCAGCGACAACCCGACGTCGGCGCCGGCACGGCCCAGCACCAGCAACACCGGAAGCGCCACCGTGAGACAGCGGGCTGCCGCCTGCAGCCGCCGGTCGGCGGTCTCATTCAGCCCCATGATCAGCTCCTTGTCCTGCAAAAGACCCGCCCCCGCCGGGCGGGGGTGGGCGTAATCCGACCGCCCGCCAGGGAGATTTCTCAGTCGTTGCGTTCGAACATGGCCGGCACCGTGCGTGCCGAGTAACTGCGCACGCTTCTCAGCCTCGACACCAGTGACGGCTTCTTCACGCGGTTGTATTGGCGTGGATCGACCTGCATTGCGCGAAGCCGGTTCAACGTGAGCGGTCCGCTGGACCCCGCCGGCACAACCTTTTTCAGCACCCCCCAGGCGGAAATCCGCTTGCTCCCGTTTATCCGGGAATAGCTCACGTTGTTGTAATGGCGGATATGGAAAAGCCTGTCGCCGTGTTTGCGATGAAAGAACAACCATTCGAGCTCGAACCACGGCGATGCGCCGAGCGCCATGAAGTAGCTCGGCGAGAACTGGTATACCGCGTGGCTCACCCACCCTGAGACCGGAAGATCGAATATATAAGCACCGTCGGGTCGCAGCAGGTTGTATGCGTTGACGAGAGCCTGGGGAAAATTGAACACGTGCTCGCTGGTACCGTAGTCCAGCACCGTGTCGAAGGTCCCCAGATACGGGCCCATGGCCGCGTTCGCGGCAAAGTCGTCCATCAGGTCGGCGAGGATATCGGCGCCATCGATGTCGGATATATCGAGGGAGGCGACGATTTCGGTCCCCAGGCTCGCAAACAGATTTTCCGTGTTGCGCTCTTCAAGCGTGGAACCCGGCACTCCCCAGCCGTGGGCTATCTTGCGTCTGTCCGACGGCGAGAGCGTGTTCAGCAGGCGCCCGTAAGTGAGCATGCGCCCAAGATTGCGCCGCCTTGCGTATTCGGCCAGCAAGGCCAGATTGCTACAGTTGATCCCCACATTCTTCTCCGTCACGGTGCGGGCGCCCGGCACAGACCGGCTGGCCTGCATGGCGGGCGTGCCATACTGCGGGCCGCGTTGAGGTCGGACCGCCGGGACGCGAAGCAGGGACCGCGCCGGCCGTTGCGTGCACCGACGCGACGGTCATGCCCGCGAGTGCAAATGCGGGCTCCGGTCATCTGCACCCGCCCGGGCGGACGACAACGCCTCATATACCCCCACGGTAGCCGTCAGCATGGCGCGGAGGGTGAACGGGTGGGTGGGCGCGACCGCCGGCGGCTGCTCGTACCAGCGAGCCAGGAGATCCGCCATGGCCTTGCGGTCCCCTACCGGCACCAAGCCCGCCGGCAGAACCACCCGCAGCTGCTCGCCCACGCCGCCGTGGTCGTAGCCGGCCACCGGGGTGCCCAGGCTCAGGGCCTCGATGGTGGTGCGCCCGAACGCTTCCGGGTCGGTAGACAAAGACACCACCACATCGGAGACCGCCAGGATCTCCCGCAGGTCGCCGCGGTGGCCGGTGAAGGTGATGGTGTCGGACAGGCCGGCCTCGGCGACCTTGCGTTCGAGCTCCTGCAGGTAGGCCCGCTTGCGGGGGTGGGCGCCGCCCACGATCAGGCCGTGAACCGGCACGCCGCGCTCGCGCAGACCGGCAATCACCTCGATGAAGTGCGCCTGACCCTTCCAGCGGGTCACCCGCGCGGGCAGGGTGACCACGAACCGGTCCCTGAGCTGCGGATGCCGTCGGTGCCAGGCCTCCAGCCAGTCGGCCGGCGGTCGGTAGCCGTAGGGATAGCGGTCGGTGTCCACGCCCCGGTGGATCACCGTCACCCGCTCCGGTGCCACGTGGGGATAATTGGCGAAGATATAGTCGCGTACCGATTCGGACACGGCGATCACCCGCTCCCCCCGGGTCATGACCGCGCTGTAGCGGCCCACGGTATAAAAGCCGTGCACCGTGGTCACCAGCCGGGGACGGCTTTCCGAGGGCAGGCCCCGCCAGGCCAGGTAGCCGACCCAAGCCGGCAGGCGCGAGCGCAGATGGAGAATATCCACGTTCTGCTCAAGCATCAGCCGGCGCAGGGGCCGCACCCAGCGCAGCGTAAAAAGGGACTTGCGCCCGATGGGCCATTCGATATGCTCGGCCCCCGCCCGGTGCAGCTCCTGCACCATGGGGCCGCCGGCGGACACCACCAGGGCGCGATGGCCCCGCCGCACCAGCTCGCGCGCCACGTCCACAGTGCCCCGCTCCACGCCGCCGCTTTCCAGCGCCGGCAACAGTTGCATCACGGTCAGGGAAGCCATGGGACGAACGCGTCTCTCCGAAGGATATTGCCGGCTCACGGCGGGCGGCCAAGCCCGCGCATTATAGCAGCAAGAAAAAAGGGGGTCAGAGACGATCGTCCAAAACCCGTATACAGGGCCCGCGCGGACGATCGGCTCCGACCCCTGTTTTCTCGCTTGTCTTGCTTTCCGGGATTCCGTGGCTCCTGGCTTTTCCCGGATTACGCTGGCGCTAATCCGGGCTACGAGGGCCCGGGTACGACGGCGGTGGTTCGCGGATGGCAGCCCGGATGGAACGAAATGGCATCCGGGGACCTTCTTATCATCCGTGCTTTCCGTGTCTTCCGTGGCGCCTTTGATTGGTTCCCTTCCGTGGCTCCTGGCTTTCCCGGATTACGCTGGCGCTAATCCGGGCTACGACTTGATTTGTTTCCGTCCGTGGATTCCGTGGGTTCCGTGGCTCTTCGCTTTCCGTATCTTCCGTGGCGCCTTGCCCCTAAAACCCGAACATATGGTCCAGGCTGAAGGCCTCGTCGCCGTGGAGCAGGCCGTGGTAGCCGAACAGGCGGCAGGTGGCGTCGCGCACCAGCACATAGGCGCCGTCGCCGGCGGCTTCCCGTTCCGCCGCATCGAACAGCTCGCTGTAGCGCCACAGCAGGGAGCCGCCGCAGGCAATGGCCACCCTGCGCTCGGCCACCGTCTCGCCGGCGGCGCTGCGCAGGATCAGGTGGGTGTCCGACTGGGCATGCCAGGGCCCGGAGGCGGGGTAGATCAGATGGCACAGGGTGTCGGCTGACGCCGGCCCCAGCCGCAGGAACAGCCGGGTGCTCAGGCCCGGAGGACGCGCCGCATAAGACTGGGGCTCGCCCTTGTACACCAGGGGAATGTTGTAGACATGGGCACCGAAGCTGCTCTCGGCCCGATGCCCGCTGGCCCGCTGCTGGTAGCGGAACAGGGCGTGCAGCCAGCCGTCCCCGGTGCCGCCGTCCCGGAAATCGTACTGCAACTCCAGGTGACCGTAGCCGCCGGCGAGCTGGCCCTGGGTCAGCAGCTCGTCCACGCTCACGGCGGGACAGGCGTTGCGGGACACCCGCCCCAGAAAACGCCGCGCCACCTCCTCGCCACCGGCGTCGTAGCACACCACCGCCACCGGCAGCTCGGCCTGGGTGCGGGCCATGGGGGTGGGCAGCACCACCGTGCTCCACTGGCTGGTGGGCAGGATGGGTGCCGGCAGCAGAAAGCCCTTGCCCAGGTACTTCCCCAATCCCGGCAGGGCCGGGTCCGGATTGAGGTCGGTGCGCTCCACGTTCACATGGGCGATGCGGCTGCGCCGGTTGGCGGCGGTCACCTCATAGCGGGGACGCACGAAGTACTTGCCGGCATGGACCTCCAGCTGGGCGGGCCAGGCCAGCTCCGGAAACAGCTCGGTGACCTCCACCGCCCGGGTGCCGAAGGCCGGAATGCGCTCCTGCAGGCGGCGCACCGCCTCCTCGCCCATGGGCGCCAGGGCGATCTCCCCCGCCGGCACCGCCACGGGATGGCTGTTCTGTATCCACAGCACTACCCGTTCCCCCGGCTCCGGCGCCGGCAGCCCGGCGTAGTAGTCCGCCGGCCAGGCGTTGGCGTCGTGGGTGCAGGACAGCACCCCGGCCTCGTCGCCGTAGGTATCGAGGGCGTACTTGACCACGTCATGCCCGGCGATGCCCAGGGCATGAATGAACAGCGAGCCGGTGAACTCCCCCAGCCCGAACCGGCGGCGCACCGCCTGGCTGTCGATGCACACGGTGGCGTCGGCGCCGGTGGGCGCCTCCTCCCACTGGGCCAGCACATGGCCGTCGGCGTCGAACAGGCACAGCCACAGCCGCGGATCGACGGCGCCGTAGCCGGACCAGTAGTTGCACAGGGTCAGACGGGTATGCTGGCCGCCGGCGTCCCGCAGCAGGCCGAAGTTGGTGGCGAAATTGAGCGGATCCAGGTAGCGCCGCGGCCGGGTCAGCATGGCCTCCGGCAGGCGCAGGCCGTCCAGGCTCAGGATCTGCACTCCCTCGGGCACCAGGTGGCGGATCTGCTCCATCAGCCGCCCGGCGTCGAAGGCGGCCACCAGCAGGCAGTCCACCCCCGGGCCGCCGGGCAGGTCGGTCACCGGCCTGGCCATCTGTCCCAGGCGCACCTGCCCCACCTCCTCCACGTCCTGGACGTAAACGGCCTGCACGTCCCAGTCCCCGGTGTCGAAGAACTGGGCGAAGGGCTCGAGCTGGGCCAGGGGATCGTAGACGGCCAGGCGGCCGGCGCGGGCCAGCCGGCCGGTCAGGTCCCGGGCCGCCTCGGCGGCCAGGGGGTGGCTCAGGGCCTTGAACAGGGTGTTGCCGCCCTGCTTGTTGCTGAAGGTCTCGATGCGCAGCGCCACGATACCGCCTCAGCCCGCGTGCCGGCCCGCCCGGTCCTGGCCGGCGCGCGCGCTGAAGGGGTTGAGGGATTTGAGCAGCGACGAGAAGGTGTGCCGCTTGAGCTCCCGGTCCACCACCTTCTGGTCGGTGACCCAGTTCATCTGCAGGGCCCGGCGCCGGCCCCGGAACGGCTCGTGGCCGTGGAAGGAGCGCTCGGAGCGCCGGAAGATCAGCAGCGTTCCGGCCTCCGGGGACACCTCCGCGGCGGCATCGTCCAGGGAGGGGCTGCGCAGCAGACGCAGGCGCCCGCCCTCGGCCTCCCAGGGGGGGTTCATGTACAGCAGCACCGTGATCAGCTTGGTTTCGGTATCGGTATGGATCTGCCCGTCCTTCTCCCGGCACTGGCCCCGCAGGGTCATCATGGTGGGCCGTCCCGACAGGTCGATGTGGAACTTCTCCTCCACCGCCGCCCGGAACCCCGGTCCGTTGAGCTCCTCCACGAACTGGCGGAACACCGGACCCACGGCCATGCGCTCCAGGGGCCAGCTGCCGGGCTGGCGGGGCTCCGGGAAGGCCTCCATCAGGGCCGGCAGCGCATCGGTGCGGATGAAATTCGGGACGATGACGTACTCGAAGGGATCGCTGACCAGCGGCGTCTCGGTCAGGGCGTGGAGGTCCAGAGCGTTCATGGGGCTTCCTGCATGGGGGAAACAAACGGACATTTCAGGGCGTATCGGGCCCCGTGTAAAGGCAGCCGACCCTGCACAGTGTACTGTGTCACATTCGGCGGTGCATTCGCCGGACCGGGGCGCCCGTCCCACGGCGCTCACCAGGCACCCATGCGACGGCGGATCTCCTCGGCCACCCGCCCGGTCTCCGCCAGGGGCCGGTACTCCCAACGCTCCAGGCTGCCCTGGAAGGGCCGGGTGCAGCCGGCCGCCCGCAGGCCGGCATGAAAGCGGTGGAACTTGCGCCCGCCTCCTTCCAGTTCGATGACATACACCGGCTTGCCGGTGGAACAGGCCTCGGACACCAT
>DATFLG010000107.1:0-7089 GCA_035267985.1 Gammaproteobacteria bacterium
GCCCGGGATCGCGCCGTCTCATCCCGCGCGCTGAGCGGCGGAACCGGGGCGGGAGGAGGCTGTGATGGCTGACTGGCGTATCGAAGGGCAGTATATGGAAACCTGCAACTGCAACTTCATCTGCCCCTGTATCGGCTCGAACCTGGCGGATCGACCCACCGAAGGCGACTGCAAGGCCGCGCTCGTGCTGCGTATCGATTCGGGTGAGAAGGACGGTGTGAA
The DNA here is from genome assembly GCA_035267985.1 of Gammaproteobacteria bacterium. Classification (GTDB taxonomy): domain Bacteria; phylum Pseudomonadota; class Gammaproteobacteria; order DATFLG01; family DATFLG01; genus DATFLG01. Next base: position 223 of record DATFLG010000107.1, read on the forward strand.
GCTGGACGGCCTGTCGGTCGTGCTGCTGCTGTATTCACCGGGGGCCATGGCCGACGGCAACATGAAGGTGGGGCTCATTGTCGATGACACGGCCGATGATGCCCAGACCGACGCCATTACGCAGATCGCCTCTGGCGCCGCGGGCGGCCCGATGGCAGCGCTCGCTCCCCTGGTCAGTGAGATATCCGGGATCGAGAAGCGCCCGATCCGGTTCGAGATGGAGGGCCTGAAACGGTCGGTCAGCGCCGGAGAGCTGCTGGATCAGTCCGTGACGGGTGTGGCGAGTCCGGTCAAGGAAGGCGAGCCGATCTATCTCGACAACACCATGCACCCGGTATCGTCCCGTCTCGCGCTGGCAAACGCCACTGACAGCCACATGCACGCCTTCGGTATCGACTGGGACGACGCCAGCGGGTCGCGCAACGGCCATTTCGCCCCGTTCTCCTGGGCCGGATAGGCGAAACGCGAAAATGACCGCCGCACGGACCGCGACGGGCTTGCTGCGCGAGCGCTTCGTCACGCTGGCGGCCCTGGCAGCGTTGGCGTCTCTCTCCTGGCTCTATCTCTGGACGGAGGCGAGCCGCATGGCCGCCATGCCGGCCACAGGCATGATGGACATGCCCGGCTCCGCCAGCCCATGGAACAGCGATTCCCTGCTACTGACGTTCGTCATGTGGGCGGTGATGATGGTCGGCATGATGCTTCCGAGCGCGGCCCCTGCCATCCTGCTCTACGGGTCCATTGCGAAGAAGAACCGCGCCGACGGATCCATCCTGCCAGCCACATGGGTATTCGCCTCCGGCTATCTGTTCGTATGGACGCTGTTCAGCGTGGCCGCCACTGTGCTGCAAGCCGCCTTTCAGGAAACTCGCCTGCTGACGCCGGCCATGGCATCCGCGAGTACCTGGCTCAGCGGTGTGCTGCTCGTCGCCGCCGGCGTCTACCAGTGGCTTCCAGTCAAGGGAGCGTGTCTGGAGAAGTGCCGCTCGCCCCTGCAGCTTTTTCTGTTTCACTGGCGTCCGGGCACGGCGGGGGCGTTCCGGATGGGCGTCGAGCATGGGTGGTTCTGCGTGGGCTGCTGCTGGGCACTGATGCTGCTGCTGTTCGCGGCCGGGGTGATGAACCTGCTCTGGGTGGCGGTGATCGCGGGGTTCGTGCTGATCGAAAAAGTGCTCCCCGGCGGAACGCTCATCGGACGCCTGGGGGGTATCGGGCTGGCTCTGACCGGGGCGGGCGTCATCATCGCCGGCCTTTGAACGCGAGGGTCGGACCCACCGAAGCGCCTGTTTAACAGACGATTTCGTCGACTGGAACGGCGTTATCGCCCCTTAGACGGCCCATTTGACGGCCCATATGGACGCCGTAGGATGGAGCCGGCTCCTTGAGCGTCACCATTCCATCCCTCTCGATCTGCCGACGGCGAGGCTCTCCGACCATACTGGCTCGCGCACCGGCGACACGGTCCGTAGCACTTCGGCCACCGCTGTCGCGTGATATCGGTCTTCCCAGAAAGCGCCCTTTCGTCCCTTGCGCCGATTGAACTCCTGTGCGGTTCGCCCGGCAATCAACTGGAGACCCTTGGCGATCTCCCCGTTTCCCCGGTCTCGCGCCAGCAAGTGAATATGGTTGAACGTGACCGTGCAGTTCAACACGCACAGAGCGTAGCGTTTCCGGGCCTCGAACAACCAGCAGCGCCAGCACAGCCGGTCGCGCAGACACTTGAGCAGAAATTCCTTCGATGGCCGCGGTGGGTGATATGCCAGACATAGCCTGGCAGACAACAGCGATTGGCCCCTGGCACGGCTTTTCTCTCCCTGAAGCAGTCATTTCTTCCATGAAAAGGCCCTTCTAAGCCCTGCACACCCCTGAGTCTGCCCAAGAAGTTCTTTGATTTCCTCGGGATCCGCTGGTCCGACCCTCTGGTTCTCCGGCTCGTTCAGACGTTGAATCTGAAATGCATCACGTCGCCGTCCTGGACGATGTAGTCCTTGCCCTCCACCCGCAGCTTGCCCGCCTCCTTGGCGCCGTGCTCGCCCCCGTACCGGACAAAGTCCTCGTAGGCGATCACTTCGGCCCGGATAAAGCCCCGCTCGAAGTCGGTATGGATGACACTGGCCGCCTTGGGGGCGGTGGCGCCGATGGGGATGGTCCAGGCGCGCACTTCCTTGGGTCCGGCGGTGAAGTAGGTCTCCAGACCCAGAAGCCGGTAACCGGCGCGGATCACCCGGTTGAGCCCCGGCTCCTCCAGGCCCAGCTCGGCCATGAATTCGGCCCGGTCGGCCTCGTCCAGGTCCACCAGCTCGGCCTCGATGGACGCGCACACGGCCACCACCGCCGCGCCTTCGGCGTCGGCGATCGCCCGGACCTGATCCAGGTAGGGATTGTTCTCGAAGCCGTCCTCGGCCACGTTGGCGATGTACAGGGTGGGCTTGGCGGTGAGCAGAAACAGATCGCGCAGCAGGCCGCGCTCGTCCTCATCCAGGGCCATGGCGCGCACCGGGGCGCCCCCGTCCAGGTGGGCACGCAGCCGCTCCAGCAGGGCCGCCTTCGCCAGCGCTTCCTTGTCGCCGGACTTGGCGTTGCGGGCGGCCCGGTGCAGGGCCTTGTCGACGCTCTCCAGGTCCGCCAGCGCCAGCTCGGTGTTGATCACCTCGATGTCCGAACCGGGGTTCACGCCTCCGGCCACGTGCACCACGTTGCTGTCCTCGAAGCAGCGCACCACATGGGCGACGGCATCGGTTTCGCGGATGTTGGCCAGAAACTGGTTGCCCAGGCCCTCGCCTTTGGAGGCGCCCGCCACGAGCCCCGCGATGTCCACGAACTCCATGGTGGTGGGCACCACCTGCTTGGGCTTGACGATCTCCGCCAGCCTGTCCAGACGCGGGTCGGGCACGGGCACGACCCCCACGTTGGGCTCGATGGTGCAGAAGGGATAGTTCTCGGCCTGAATGCCGGCCTTGGTGAGGGCGTTGAACAGGGTCGACTTGCCCACGTTGGGCAGACCGACGATACCGCATTTGAAACCCATGGAATCAGCTCCCGGACCGGGGGGTCCGATTGGCCGGATCAGGACCGGCTGTGAAGGCGGTGCATGGCGCGCTCCATGTCCCCGGCCACCACCAGGGGCGTCACGTCCACCGCCTCCTCGACGGCCGCTTCGATGGCGTCCCGATCGCTCCGGGACGGGCGCTTGAGCACGTAGCTCACCACCTGGTCGCGATGGCCGGGATGGCCGATGCCGATGCGCAATCGGTGGAAATCGCTACCGCCCAGGCACCGCACCAGATCCCGCAGGCCGTTGTGCCCGCCGTGGCCGCCGCCGCGCTTGAGCCGCACCGTGCCGGCAGGCAGATCCAGGTCGTCGTGGGCCACCAGCAGGGCACCCAGGGGGATGCGGAAGAACCCGGCCAGCGCCCCGACGGCCTGGCCGCTGCAGTTCATGAAGGTCGTGGGTTTCTGCAGGCGGCAATCATGGCCGTCGATGATGCAGCGCGCCACGTCGCTGCGAAAGCGCCGCTCGGGACGCCAGTCGCAGTGGTAGTGCTGACCGAGGGCGCCCACGAACCAGAACCCGGCGTTGTGCCGGGTGAGCTGGTATTCGGGGCCGGGGTTGCCCAGGCCCACAATGAGCTGGATCGCCGCCAACGGCCGTGACGGCCCGGATCAGGCCTCGCCGCCCTCGGCCGCCTCGCCGCCTTCCTCGGCGCCTTCGCCTTCCTCGGCCGCACCCCGGCGCAGGTGAATGGCCACCACCGGCTGATCGTGCTCCGGTCCCCGGGCCAGCTCCACCAGGGTCACGCCGGCCGGAACCTTCAGGTCCGACAGGTGCAGGGCATCGCCGGCGTTGAGGCCGGAGGCATCCACCTCGATGTATTCGGGCAGATCCTTGGGCAGGCAGCTCACCTCCACCTCGATCACCTCGTGGCTGACAATGCCGCCGGCCTGCTTCACGCCCGGTGCGACTTCCTCGCCCACGAAGTGCAGGGGCACGTGCATGTGGATGGCTTCGCTCTCGCTGACCCGCTGCAGGTCCAGGTGCAGCACCACCGTCGGCTTGGTGGGATGACGGTGCAGGTCACGCAACACGGCGCGCTGGGTTTGCCCGCCTACCTTGACGTTCAGGATGTGAGAATAGAACGCCTCGTAGTTGAGCTGCTGCATGAGCAGGTTGTGGTCCAGGGACAGGGACTGGGGCGGCTGCTCGCCCCCGTAGATAATGGCCGGAACCCGACCGGAACGACGCAGGCGGCGGCTCGCACCTTTCCCCACGTCGTTACGCGGCTCAGCGACCAGATCGAAGCTGACGGTAGTCATTGTGCATTTCTCCTGAAAAGCCGCCTTCCGGCGGCGGTTCGGACCCCCCGCGACCAAGGGGTCTTGGGACGGGCACCGGCCGGGGCCGGTGCCCGTTCAATCGATGAACAGCGTGCTCACCGACTCTTCGGTGCTGATGCGCCGGATGGTTTCGGCCAGCATCTCGGCGACGCTCAGCTGACGAATGCGTTTGCATTCCTTGCCCTGGGGCCCCAGGGGGATGGTGTCCGTCACCACCAGCTCGTCGAGCTGAGAGGCCTCGATGTTGCTGATGGCCGGACCCGACAGCACCGGATGGGTGCAGTACGCCACCACCTTGGCGGCACCGTGCTCCTTCAGGGCGCCGGCCGCCTGGCACAGGGTGCCGGCGGTATCCACCAGGTCATCCACCAGCACGCAGCTGCGCCCCTCCACCTCGCCGATGATGTGCATCACCTGGGCCACGTTGGCCCGGGGCCGGCGCTTGTCGATGATGGCCAGGTCCGCATCGTCCAGGCGCTTGGCGATGGCCCGGGCCCGCACCACGCCCCCCACGTCGGGGGACACCACCATCAGGCCCGGGTACTTCCGGCGCCAGATGTCGCCCAGCAGCATGGGCGAGGCATACACGTTGTCCACCGGGATGTCGAAAAACCCCTGGATCTGGTCGGCATGCAGATCCACCGTGAGCACCCGGTCGGCGCCGACCTTCTCGATCATGTCCGCCGCCACCTTGGCGGTGATGGGCACCCGCGCCGAGCGCGGACGCCGGTCCTGGCGGGCATAACCGAAATACGGAATCACCGCCGTGATGCGATGGGCCGACGAGCGCCGGATGGCATCGATCATCACCAGCAGCTCCATCAGGTTGTCGGCGGTAGGCGCGCAGGTGGGCTGGATGATGAAGACGTCCTTGCCCCGGACGTTCTCCATGATCTCCACCATCACCTCGCCGTCGCTGAACTGGCCGACGATGGCCTTGCCCAGGGGCAGCATCAGGAAGTTGGCAACCTCCTGCGCCAGCTGGGGGTTGGCGTTGCCGGTGAAGACCATGATCCGACTGTCGGGGTCGGGAACGGTCGGTCCTCTTTCCATCGCTTTCAAGTCCGCCTTCAGCGCTCTGCTCTCCCCGAAACCCATCACCCGCCATCCGCGCATTGCCGCCGTGCAATTGGCTGGGGCGCCAGGATTCGAACCTGGGAATGCTGGGATCAAAACCCAGTGCCTTACCACTTGGCGACGCCCCAATGTCTGTCCCGCGCCGCCCCACAGGCGCAGGCCGCATCACTCGGCGGCGGCCAGACGGTCCAGCAGCGGCGAACGGTTGCGACCTCGGGCCACGAATCCCGTCCACCGGGGCGGGAGCGCCTCATGGACCGCCTCCGCCTCGGCGCGGCCGTCGAAGGCGGCGAATACGCAGCCCCCGGTGCCCGTCAGCCGGGCGTTGCCGTGACGGCCCAGCCAGTCCAGGGCCTGCGCCACTGCCGGGTAACGCCGGCGCACCACCGGCTCGCAGTCATTGCGGCCCCCGTGCGCAAGGAAGTCGGATATTGTGATCTGGGCGCTGTCGCGTGTCAATTGCGGATCGGAAAAAATGCCGGCGGTTGATACTGTTACCGCCGGCGCCACCACCACGTACCAGGGCTCGGGCAGGCTCACCGCGGTGAGCTGCTCCCCCACCCCTTCGGCCCAGGCCGCCTGCCCGCCCACGAACACCGGCACATCGGCCCCCAGCTCCAGCGCGAGCGCCGCCAGCTGCCCCCGGTCCAGGCCCGTGCCCCACAGGGCATTGAGGGCCACCAGGGTGGTGGCGGCGTCCGAGCTGCCGCCGCCGAGCCCGCCCCCGGCGGGCAGGCGCTTGTCCAGCGCGATCTCGACCCCGAGCTCCGTGCCGGCCGCCTTCTGCAGCAGGCGGGCGGCCCGCAGGGTCAGGTCGGCCGCCTCCTCCACCCCCGCCAGGGGGGCACGGCGGCTGATGCGCCCGTCGTCGCGCACCCGGAACCGCAGCGCGTCGCCGTAATCCAGGAACTGGAACAGGGTCTGCAGACGATGATAGCCGTCGGCCCGGCGCCCCACGATATGCAGAAAGAGGTTGAGCTTGGCGGGGGCCGGCCAGGCGGCCGCCCCCGGTCCGCCGTCGTCACCGTGGGCGGGCATGGTCAGGAGGCGCCGCCGGGTGCGGCCCGGGGCCCGCCACCCGCCGGAGGGCCGGAGTCCCAGCGGTCGATCACGAGACGGACCCTCACGTTGCCCCGATCCAGGCGCAGGCGCGAAGGCAGGGCGCCGCCCCCGGCCCGGGTATAGGCATCGTAGCGGATGCGCCAGCCGTCCTGGCGCAGCACCTGCAGGCGGCCGGCGGAATCGCGGCTGACCCTGGCGGGCGTGCCGGGATCGGCCCGGCCCCGCACCCAGTAGCGCAGACCGGCCACGGGCATGCTCACTCCGGTGGCCTGTTTCAGCAGGGCTTGCGGGGAGGCCGCGTGGGACACGCGCCCGTCGGCGGTGCGCAGGGTGACGCCGCCGGGGCCGCCGGTGAGCTCCAGGGCGCCCTGGCCCAGGGGCCCCTGCAGACGC
>DATFLG010000108.1:0-25057 GCA_035267985.1 Gammaproteobacteria bacterium
CTCCATCAGCGGACCCATGCAATGCATGCTCAAGGGGGTGTGCTCCCAGTGCCTGCAGTGGCAGATCGATCCGGCTACCGGCGAGCGGACCAAGGCGGTGTTCGCCTGCTCATGGCAGGATGAGCCGCTGGAGATCGTGGATCTGGACAACCTGGACGAGCGCCTGGTGCAGAACCGCCTGCAGGAGCGTCTCACCGACCTGTGGCTGGACCATCTGCTCGAGCAGGGGACGGTGGGCCGGGTCTGAGGGGCCGCGCGGCGACAGCGGCGGGGTCTTTGCTGCCGCCCTCAGGCGTCGGCGTCGTTCTCGGGCCGGCTGGCCCCGCAGTTCCAGCAGATCATGAACTGACCCTCCATGGACTCGCCGCAGCTCGGGCAGGTCCATGAATCCTCCCGGGGCGCCGCCGTCAGGTAGGCGTCCACCAGTTCCTTGGCGCGCGGGTACTGGGCATCATCGGTCACCCACAGCTCCGGCCACACGACCATGGGCGGTATCTCTCCGGCACCGCCGGACAGGTACTGATTGCGCAGCAGGCAGTCGATCCCGTGAGCTTCAAGGACATTTCTGATGTGGCTCACCATCAGGATGTTCTCCGCGGTGTAGACCATCTTCACAGGCACCCCCGAACCCAGGCCGGTGCCCACGACTGTACGCGATTCACCGCGCTGTTTCACGCGGCCTGCTCTCCCGCGGGCCCGAATGCCGGGTCATGGCGCCCGGCGCCGGGCCCGCTCCGGGCGCCCCGTCGGGCGCGTCAGTCGCCGAACGGCCACCACCAGCGTTTTCCGCCGTCCTGTTTTCCGTTGTTCCGTCCGTCGTCAGTGCGGTCCCGGCTCCGGTCCATGTCCCGTTCCCGGTCCCGGGTCCGGTCCATGTCATGCTCGCCGTCGCGCTCGCGATCCATGCTCCGTTCCCGATCCTGCTCTGTGGTTCCCCGGCCCGTCGTCTCGCCGTAGGCCTTGGCCTTGGCGGTATCGCGCTGGGCCGCGGGGTCGCGATAGCGTTCCCGGTCCTGGTCCATGCGCTGGGGCTGATTCTGGGCCGGTCCGGACATGGACGGCCCATGGCCCCCGGCTCCGCCGCCGCCGGCGGCCAGCGTGGCACCGGCCAGGGCGACAAGCACTGCGCCCGCCAGCACGCTCACTACAGGTCTGCGTTTCATGACTGCTTCTCCTGGGGTTGCTCCATTTGCTGAGAGCAGCATCCCAGAGACGCCTTAATTCAGGCTTAACGACCGCCCGCCGGTCAGGACTGCTCCCCGGAGGGGCCCGAAGGACGGGCCACCGGGTGCAGGCGCGCGGTCTTCACCGCGTTGTCCTTGGTCTGCACGATCTCCACCGGATAGCCGGCCAGCAGCAGGCTGGTGCCCGGCTCCGGTATGGCCTCCATGTGCTCGAGGATGAGTCCGTTCAGGGTCTTGGGGCCGCCGGTGGGGAGATGGATCTGGAGCGCCCGGTTGAGCTCGCGCACCGTGGCGCCGGCATCCACCAGGTAGGTGCCGTCGCGCTGGGGAATGATCTCGCGGACGGTGGCGGAGGGGTCGGTGGTGAACTCGCCGACGATCTCCTCCAGGATGTCCTCCAGAGTCACCAGCCCCTGGATGTCGCCGTATTCGTCGACGACCAGGCCGATGCGGCGCCGTTCGCGCTGGAAGTTGAGCAGCTGGCGGTTCAGGGGGGTGCCCTCGGGGATGAAATACGGCTCGCGCATGATCTCGCGGACGTCATTCTTCTCGAAGAGTTCCCGGCTGAGCAGGGGGAGGGCGTTGCGCAGGTGAATGATGCCCACTACGTTGTCTATGGATTCCTCGAACACCGGCAGGCGGGTGTACTGACTGTGGCGAAGCTGGTTGACCACCTGCTCCTGGGGCTCGGACAGGTCGACACCCACCACCTCGTTGCGGGGCACCATGATGTCCTCCACGGTTGCCTTTTCCAGATCGAGCAGGTTGAGGAGCATCCGCTGGTGGCGTTTGGGAATCATCGCACCGGCTTCCACCACCACCGTGCGCAGCTCTTCGGTGCTGATGGACTGGCCTTCTGCCGCCTCCGGAGAGATGCCGATCAGCCTGAGCAGGCTGTTGGCGATCGCGTTGACCACCCAGACCAGGGGATACAGCACCTTCAGCAGCGGCACGTAGATGTACGCGGCCGGAAAGGCGATCCGCTCCGGGTGCAGGGCCGCCAGGGTCTTGGGGGCCACTTCGGCGAAGATCAGGATCAGCAGCGTGAGCAGGCCGGCCGCGACGGCGATCCCGGCCTCACCCATCAGGCGCAGGGCGATGATGGTGGACAGGGAGGAGGCGAGGATGTTCACGAAATTGTTGCCCAGCAGGACCAGCCCGATGAGCCGGTCGGGGCGCTCCAGCAGGCGCTGGGCCCGCATGGCTCCCGGATGCCGGGCCCGGGCCAGGTGGCGCAGGCGGTAGCGGTTCAGGGTCATCAGACCCGTCTCGGAACCCGAGAAGAAGGCGGACAGGATGATCAGGAACACCAGCGCGCCGAAAAGCACGCTAAGGGGAATATCGTCCAAGCCGTGGCGGCCCTCTGTGATTGGTTGCCGGAGATTCTAATGGATCGGCTCGGGGCCTGTCAGGATCAGCGGTGCAGGAGGAATTCCAGGACGATCTTGGTCCCGAAATACGACAGCATCAGCACCGCGAACCCCCCCAGGGTCCAGCGGATCGCAATGCGCCCCCGCCATCCGAACCGTCGGCGCCCCCACAGCAGGACCGCGAACACCACCCAGGCGACGATGGACAGCACCGTCTTGTGAACCAGGTGCTGGGCGAAGATATCCTCCAGGAAGACGAAGCCGCTGATCAGCGCCAGACTGAGCAGCACGAAGCCCGCACCGATCATCTGGAACAGCAGGTTCTCCATGGTCTGCAGCGGCGGCAGCGAACGGATCAGACCGCCGGGTTGGTGGTTGTGGAGCTGGCGATGCTGCAGCGCCAGCACCGCCGCCTGCACGGCCGCCATGGCGAGCAGGCTGTAGGCGAGCACCGACAGGGCGATGTGGATATCCAGCGCCCAGCTCGGACGTTCCCGCACGATGTGGCGGGTTGGATAGGCGAACATCAGGGCGATGGTCAGGGCGGCCACCGGCAGCATGACGATGCCCAGATTCTCCACCGGGCGTGCCAGGGCGCTCAGCAGCAGAAGCAGGGCCATGAACAGGCCGATGAGCGAGGCCGCGTTGAAAAATCCCAGGTTCAGGCCGTGACCGGTGATCATCTCCGGATACAGCACCACGGTGTGCAGCGCCACGGCGGCCAGGCCTGCCACGATGGGCGTGAACTTGCCCCCGACCACGGCATCCCTGCCGCGCACCAGCAGGACGGCCAGCAGCCCGGCGGCGAGCAGGTAAAGGACAATGGCAACGATGCCGATGGCGTGACTGTGCATGGTTCCCCGGGGATCGGCGCGCCTGGGCGAGGCGAAAAAACCGCCTGAATGATGGCACAACTGGGAAGGGCATTGAAGGCCCGGGTGACGCGGAGCGTCAGTCTCCGGTGACGCCCAGGGGCGCCGGCTGGCCCGCCAGCGCGCCGGAAGGCCGGATTTGTGGCGCGTATTGTGACAGCGGTGTGACCGGTGCGGCATTCCGGCCGGGGCGAAGGTGGCATGATATTCGCTAATGAGACAAGGCAACTTGGGTCAGGGTAGGCACCCGGTCATGGAAATTCGCGTTCTGGGCTGCAGTGGCGGGATCGGTGCCGGTTTGCGCACCACCTGTCTGCGTGTGGACGACGACGTGCTCGTGGACGCCGGCACCGGACTCGGCGACCTGCCCCTGGAGGAGATGGGCTGCATCCGGCACATCTTCCTCACCCATTCCCACCTGGATCATCTGAGCGGGATTCCCCTGATGGCGGATTCCATTTTCGATCGGGTGCGGGAACCGATTACCGTGTACGGGCGGCCCGAAACCCTCGATGCCCTGCGCCGCCACGTGTTCAACTGGGTGATCTGGCCCGATTTCACGGCCCTTCCGGACGCCGAGCGTCCGGTGCTGCGCTACCGGGAGATGGCGCCCGGCGACGTGGTCGAGCTCGAGGGGCGCAAGGTGGAGATGATCGAGGTGAACCACAGCGTTCCCGGCGCCGGCTACCGCGTGGAAAGCCCGACCGGCGGCGCCTTCGCGTTCAGCGGCGACACCACCACCAACGACACTTTCTGGGCGGCGCTCAACCGCCACGAACGCCTGGATCTGCTCATCGTGGAGAGCGCCTTCGCGGATGCCGATCTCGAACTGTGCCGCAAATCACGCCACTACTGTCCCTCCCTGCTGGCCGACGACCTGGCCAAGCTCGAGCACCGCCCGCAGTTGTATCTGACCCACCTCAAACCCGGCGCCGAGAAGCGTATCTTTGCGCGCTGCCGGGAGCTGATGTCCGATCTGGACGTAGCCCGCCTGTTCGGCGGGGAGTCGTTCCGGCTATAATCGGTTGTCACGCTGCCGCCGGCCCGGCCGCAGCGCCCCAAATCCCGGCGACCTCACCGCGACCACGGACCCACTATGTTCGACAGCCTCACTGAACGACTTTCCCGGACCATCAAGACCCTGCGCGGGCAGGGGCGGCTCACCGAGGAGAACATCAAGGACACCCTGCGCGAGGTCCGGATGGCCCTGCTGGAAGCCGACGTCGCCCTGCCGGTGGTCCGCGACTTCATCGCCCGGGTGCGCGAGCGGGCGGTGGGCCAGGACGTGCTCCACAGCCTCTCGCCGGGCCAGGCCCTGGTTAAGATCGTCCATGACGAGCTGATCGGCATCATGGGGGAGGCCGAGGACCTCGACCTCAGCGTTTCCCCGCCTGCAGTGGTGCTGATGGCCGGGCTGCAGGGCTCGGGCAAGACCACCAGCTCGGCCAAGCTGGCGCGCTGGCTCCACGAGCGGCGCAAGAAGACCGTGCTGCTGGCCAGCTGCGACGTTTACCGCCCGGCGGCCATCGACCAGCTCCGGACCCTCGCCGGCGAAGTGGGCGCGGAATTCTTTCCCAGCGATCCCTCCCAGGATCCGGTGGACATCGCCGAGGCCGCGGTGGCGCGGGCCCGCAAACAGTTCATCGACGTGGTGATCATCGACACGGCGGGCCGGCTGCACGTGGACGCCGAGATGATGGACGAGATCCGCCGTCTGCATCAGGCGCTGACCCCCGTGGAAACCCTGTTCGTGGTGGACAGCATGACCGGCCAGGACGCTGCCAACACCGCGAAGGCGTTCCACGAGGCCCTGCCTCTGACGGGGGTCGTGCTGACCAAGACCGACGGCGATGCCCGGGGCGGTGCGGCCCTGTCCATCCGGGCCATTACCGGCAAACCCATCAAGTTCCTGGGGGTGGGGGAGAAGGTGGCCGCCCTGGAGCCGTTCTACCCGGATCGGGTGGCTTCGCGCATCCTGGGCATGGGGGACGTGCTCAGCCTCGTGGAAGAGGCCGAGCGCAAGGTGGACAAGGACAAGGCGGAAAAGCTCGCCCGCAAGCTCAAGAAGGGCAAGCGCTTCGATCTGGAGGATTTCAGGGACCAGCTCCAGCAGATGATGGGCATGGGGGGTCTGGCAGGGCTGATGGACAAACTGCCGGGGGCGGCCGACCTGCCCAAGGAGGTGCGCAGCCAGGTGGATGACCGGCAGGTGCACCGCATGGTCGCCATCGTGAACTCCATGACCGCCCAGGAGCGGCGTCACCCGGACCTGATCCGCGGCTCGCGCAAACGGCGCATCGCAGCCGGGTCCGGGACCCAGGTTCAGGACGTGAACCGCCTGCTCAAGCAGTTCAACCAGATGCAGAAGATGATGAAGAAGCTTTCCAAGGGCGGCATGCAGAAGATGATGCGCGGCTTGAAGGGCCGCCTGCCCCAGGATCTGCCGTTCTAGGCTTCCTGGCGCAGTCCCGGTTTCCTCCGCCCGCAGACCCCAAAGAAAAACGGCGGCCCAGGAGGGTGCCGCCGTTCCAAGTGTGCGTCGAGCTGGCGCATGTTCTGGTTGTTATAGGCCGCCGCCCTGTCGACGCTTCAGATACCGGGGCCTGCTGGTCATGCAACGCAGGTTCGGTTCTCCTCCGACCTCCATATTTGTTGTTGCACTGCCTACCTTGAGCGTGTGGCAGGCTAAGCAGCAAGCTCCATGCCACGGCCCGAAAACACGCGCCTGATCAGTCGCGTAAGTCGGGCGGAGGCAGGCGTTGAGGGGCTTGGGGCCGGAGATTGTAAGGCGAATCGACATTCCCGCCGCCGCCGTTCCCGGGGCGATCGGCGCCAGTGGACGTGGGATCAACCGGTTACCGTGCTGTCGCGGTCCGCCTTGGGTGATGTCAGGTTTTCCGACGTTATTGGTCCTGGCCGGTTCGCGCCTGGGCGTTGAATGCCAAGTCACTGTTTTGAAATAACATCAAATCCATCGATCTGTAAGGAGTGTCGACGAAGCCACCCGTGGCCGGCTCCGCCCGTCCCCGGCGCCCGCCCGCGCCCGAAACGACAGCCTTCACATTTGCGGAAAAGCGCGTAGAATGCGCTGTTTAGCTTGCGCCGCCTGGGTACGGGCGGCAGCCGACAACCAGCACACAGCCAGGACCACAGCACGTTATGGTAACGATTCGTCTGGCCCGGGGCGGCGCCAAGAAGCGGCCCTTCTATCACATCGTGGTGACCGACAGCCGCAACCGCCGGGATGGCCGCTATATCGAGCGGCTCGGCTTCTTCAATCCCATCGCCGCCGGCGGCGAGGAGATGTTGCGGCTGGATCGCGAGCGCGCTGACTACTGGCTCGGCCGGGGTGCGAAGGCCTCGGAGCGGGTCGCCAGCCTGCTCGATCAGCACCGCAAGCAGCAAAGCGCCTGAACCACGGGATGGGTGCCGCGGCCGGCGGCGCCGGCGCGGGGCTGCGATCTGTCCACCTGTCGCCGATGAGCAAAGCCCCGCAAGCGCTGGTGACGGTGGGCGAGGTGAGCGGACTCTATGGAGTGCGCGGGTGGGTCCGGGTGCGTTCCTACACCGACCCGCGCGAGGCCATTCTGGCGTTCGATCCCTGGTTGCTGCGCTGCGGGGAGCACTGGGAGACGGTGCGGGTGGCGGACGGGCGCCGTCAGGGCAAGGGGCTGGTGGCCCGCCTGGAGTCCTGCACCGGCCGGGATGCCGCTGCCGCCTGGCTGGGTGCGCCGATCGCGGTGCGCCGTTCCCAGCTGCCGGAGCCGGCTGGGGATGAATATTACTGGACCGACCTGGAGGGTCTGCGGGTGCGCACCCGCGACGGGCAGGTGCTGGGTGTGATCGAGCGCCTGTTCGAGACCGGGGCCAACGACGTGATGGTGGTGCGCGGCGAGCGCGAACGGCTGATTCCGTTCATCCGCGACACGGTGGTCACGGCCATCGACCTGGACTGCGGGGAGATGGAGGTGGACTGGGACCCGGACTTCTAGGGAGGCTCCCCACAGACGGGTCAGGCGGATGAGCACAAGGCGCAAAGGGGCCCCGGGAAGCGCAGAGCATTCCGAGGGCCTTTGCAACGCTGCGAGCGCCGGTTCAGCGGTCTGTGCAGAGATTCCCCAGGTCGGGGTCACCGGGAGGCCGGCCAGCCATGCGCATCGATGTAGTGACCCTGTTCCCGGACATGGTCCACGCGGCGCTGGACTACGGTATCATCCACCGGGCCATCGACCGCGGGCTGTTGCAGGTGGTGACCTGGAATCCGCGGGACTACACCCGGGACCGTCATCGAACGGTGGACGACCGCCCCTACGGGGGCGGACCGGGAATGGTGATGCGGGTCGAGCCCCTGCGGGCGGCCATCCGCGAGGCCCGGGAAGCCGGCCAACCGGCGGGCCTCACCTACCTCAGCCCCCAGGGACGGGTGCTGGATCAGCAGGGGGTGAGGCAGCTGGCCGGTCGGCCGCGGCTGATACTGTTGGCCGGGCGCTACGAGGGCATCGACGAGCGCCTGGTGGATCTGGAAGTGGACGAGGAGTGGTCCATCGGCGACTACGTGCTCAGCGGCGGTGAGCTGCCGGCCCTGGTTGTCATTGATGCGGTGACCCGACTGCTGCCGGGGGCGCTGGGCGACGCCGACTCCGCCGAGCAGGATTCATTCATGGACGGCCTGCTGGACTGTCCCCATTACACGCGGCCCGAGGTGGTCGAAGGCCGGGCGGTGCCGCCGGTGCTGCTGGGGGGACACCACGGCGACATCGAGCGCTGGCGCCGCAAGCAGGCACTGGGACGGACCTGGCAGCGGCGTCCGGACCTGCTGGAGAAGCTGGAGCTGGACGAGAGGCAGAAGGCCCTGCTGGAGGAGTTCATCCGCGAGCAGGAGAGCAAACAGGATCCCACGTGAAAGCAGGCGAGTAGGGGATAGTGTCATGAACAACATCATTGCAGAGCTGGAAAAAGAGCAGATGACCCGCGAGGTGCCCGACTTCGCACCGGGCGATACGGTGGTCGTCGAGGTCAAGGTCAAGGAAGGCAACCGTGAGCGGCTGCAGGCTTTCGAAGGGGTGGTGATCGCTCGCCGCAACCGCGGCCTGAACTCCTCTTTCACGGTGCGCAAGGTTTCCCACGGTGAAGGGGTCGAGCGGGTATTCCAGACCTACAGCCCCACCATCGACAAGATCAAGGTCAAACGCCGCGGCGACGTGCGCCGGGCCAAGCTCTACTTCCTGCGCGAGCGTCAGGGCAAGGCGGCACGGATCAAGGAAAAGGTCTGATCCGCGTTGGGGGCCTGGCCGGTGCAGCGCCGCTGCAGGGGCCGTGACCCACGCACAGGGCCGTCGCGGAGCGGGCGCCATGGGTCATGGCGCCCGCTGCTGTTTCTGGCGACGGCGCTGCTGATCGTCCTGGCGGCCCCGTCGGCCCGCGCGGTGTCCCGGGCGAGCCTGCAGCAGATCACCGATCTGGGCCGCGCCGGGGCATGGCAGCTGGCGCTGCACCGGATGGACCAGCTCCAGCCCGACCCGCAGCAGGACGCCGCCGACTGGATGCAGTGGGAACGCGAGCGTCTTTACATCCTCCAGCGCGAACGCAACTGGGCGGGCATCGTCGCCCGGGTCGAGAACCTGCCCGCCGGTCTGCCCAACCCCTTTGTGCGCTGGGCCCGGACCCGGGAGGCGGAGGCTCAACTGCAGCGCCGTGATGCGCCCGCCGCCCGCCGGGTGCTGCGCCGCCTGCTCTGGGCCGGTGACGGTAAGGCCGGCGAGGGCCCGGAACGCCGGCAGTTCGCCCAGTGGCGGCGGATGGTGGTGCGCAGTTATCTTCTGGACGGACAGGTCGGGGATGCGCGCATCGCCCTGGCCCGTTACCAGCAGGACTACGGCGAGCACGATGGCGGGGGCCGGTTGCTGGAGGCCCGGGTGGCGCTGCAGAGCGGGCACCCGGCCGAGGCGTGGCAGGTGCTGCGCACCGACGGCGACCTGCATGCCCGGGCTTTGTACCTGCTGGCCCGGCTGCGCGACCGGGCCGCGGGAGCGGATGCGGTATACCGGGCCGCCAGCGTCCTGGCGGCCAAAGCCGAAGACCAGCCCCGGGTACAGGCGCAGCTGTGGACGACCGCCGCCCTGGCGGCCCAGCAGGCCGATGCACCCCGCAATCGTATCCGGGCCCTGGAGCACGCGCTGGCCGTCGCCCCCCATTTGCCGTCCACCGGTCCTTTTGTCGTGTCGGCCGATGCGCTGTGGCGCGCTTATCTGAGCTACGGGCACGCCCTGGGCAACAGCCGGGAACTGCTGGTGGGTCAGGACGACCGCTGGTATTTTGCCGCCACCGACGCCATCAAGAAGACGCCGGTCCGGGCGCGGGCGCTGTTCGCCGTGCTGGCCCTGTCAGGCAGCAGCCCGAAACGCCGGGAAATGGCCCATGATTACCTGGCCTCCATGATCAGCCGCCTCCCCCATGGCGGACGCCTGCTCTCACGTCTGTATCTGGACGCCGGACGCTTTTCGGACCCCGCCAGCCTGCCCACCACGATTCGCTATCGCCTGGTGGACATCGCCCTGCAGCGGAACAATCTCGAGCTGGCGTCGCGACTGATGGCGGGATTGAGCGCACCGCCGACGGGTACCGATCCGGTGGACTGGCAGCTGCGCCGGGCGCGGGTGCAGATACGGGTCGGTCACGGCGCCGAAGGGGCCCGACTGCTCGCCAGGATTCTCAAGGACGGCAAGCCCTTGGATAAGGCTCACCGGGACCGCTTCGTGCAGGTGATCTTCGACCTGCAGACCGCCGGGGACCACCGCGCGGCCATTGATCTGCTCAAGGCGCTGCTGGCCGGCAAGCTGCAGACCCAGGAGCGCCGTGAGCTGCTGTTCTGGATGGCTGACTCCTACAATGCCCTGCACCGCTACGGCCGGGCCGGCCGGCTCTACCTGCAGTCGGCCATCCTGGGCAACCCCTTTGCCATGGACGCCTGGGCCCAGACCGCCCGTTTCCATGCCGCCCAGGCCTTGGCCAGGGCGGGTTTCACCGGCGACGCCCGGCGTCTGTACCAGGGGCTGCTCAACGCCACCCACGATGCCAGCCGGCGCACCGTACTGCGCCACAAGATCCAGCGGCTGACTCCCTCCGCCCCGTCCGGGGCATCCGTGCGGGCCGACCCGTGACCGTCTGCGACTCGACCGACGCCTACGCGGCGGTGGTGGGCTCCCCGGTGGGGCGGCTGGGCATCGTCGTGCGGGGGCAGGACCTGGCCGCCATCGACTTGCTGGCGGGGGCCGGCCCCCTGCAACCCCCCCGCCAGGCCGCCGCCCGGGCGGTGGCCAGCCAGCTGCGGGCCTATTTCGACAATCCCGGCGCCGCCTTCACCCTGTCCCTGGCCCCCCGGGGCAGCGCGTATCAGCAGCGGGTATGGCAGGCGCTGTGCGCCATTCCCCCCGGCCGTCCTGTGACCTATGGGGCGCTCGCCCGCCGGCTGCAGACCAGTCCCCGGGCGGTGGGCCAGGCGTGCCGGCGCAATCCCATTCCCATCGTGATTCCCTGCCACCGGGTGGTGGCCGCGACCGGCGCCGGCGGCTACGCGGGGCGCACCGGCGGGCCCGAGCTGGCCGTCAAGCGCTGGCTGCTGGCCCACGAGGCCGGGGGCACGCCTTGAATTGTCAGGGACCGGGCCCCATGGACAGGGGATCGGTTTCGACGCATCTGTTTTGACGCATCCAAGGGGAGAGCACCATCCAATGACCGTTGCAGCCCATAAGGAGACCCTGGATTTTCAGGCCGAGGTCCGGCAGCTGCTGGACCTCATGATCCATTCCCTGTACTCGAACAAGGAGATCTTCCTGCGGGAGCTGATCTCCAACGCCTCCGATGCCTGTGACAAGCTGCGTTTCGAGGCCCTGGGCGACGATGCCCTGTACGAAGGTGACGCGGACCTGGGGATACGGGTTCACGTGGACAAGGAGCACCGCACCGTCACCGTCTCGGACAACGGGGTGGGTATGAGCCGCAGCGAAGTGATGGAGAGTATCGGCACCATCGCCCACTCGGGCACCCGCCGCTTCCTGGAATCCATAACCGGTGATCAGGCCAAGGACGCACGGCTCATCGGGCAGTTCGGGGTGGGCTTCTACTCGGCGTTCATCGTCGCCGACAAGGTCACCCTGGTGACCCGCCGGGCCGGCAGCGGTCCGGAGCACGGCGTGCGCTGGGAGTCGGACGGGCAGGGCAGCTACACCCTGGAGACCTGCGAGCGCCAGCAGCGGGGAACCGAGGTGACCCTGCATCTGCGCGAGGACGAGGATGAGTTCCTGGAGCCGATGCGCCTGCGCAGCATCATCCACAAATATTCGGATCACATCTCCCTGCCCATCCAGATGGCCGCCCAGGACAAGCCCGAAGAGCTCGAGACGGTCAACCGGGCCACCGCGCTCTGGGCACAGCCCAAGAAGGACATCAGCGACGAGGACTACCGGGAGTTCTACAAGCATATCGCCCATGATTTCGAGGACCCCCTGGCGTGGGCCCACAACCACGTGGAAGGTCGCCAGTCCTACACGACCCTGCTTTACGTGCCCAGGCGCGCCCCCTTCGACCTGTGGGACCGGGACCGCCGCCGGGGCGTCAAATTGTATGTCCGGCGGGTGTTCATCATGGACGACGCCGAGCAGCTCCTGCCGCACTACCTGCGTTTCGTGCGCGGGGTGGTGGATTCCGACGACCTGCCACTGAATATCTCCCGGGAAATTCTCCAGCACAACCGGCTGATCGACAGCCTGCGGGCCGCTTCGGTCAAGCGGGTCCTGGACCTGCTGGAGAACATGGCCGGCAAAGAACCGGAAAAGTATGCCACCTTCTGGGAGCAGTTCGGCCGGGTGATGAAGGAAGGACCCGCCGAGGACTTCGCCAACCGCGAACGCATTGCCAGGCTGCTGCGGTTTTCCTCCACCCACAGTGATACCGAGTCCGAGGACGTTTCCCTGGCCGACTACGTGGGCCGCATGAAGCCCGAGCAGGACAAGATCTACTACATCACCGCGGACAGCTTCGCGGCGGCGCGCAACAGCCCCCACCTGGAGGTGTTCCGCAAGCAGGGAATCGAGGTGCTGCTGCTCCACGACCGGGTGGACGAGTGGATGGTTTCCCATCTGACCGAGTTCGAGGGCAGGCCCCTGGTCTCTGTGGCCAAGGGGGATCTCGATCTGGGAGAGCTGGAGGACGAGGAATCCAAGAAGCAGGCGGAGCAGGCCCAGCAGGCCCACAAGGAGCTGCTCGAACGCATGAAGAGCGTGCTGGGCGACAAGGTCAAGGAGGTGCGGGTGAGCCACCGGCTCACCAGTTCGCCTTCCTGCGTGGTGCTGGAGGAACATGAAATGGCCATGCACCTGCAGCGGCTGCTCAAGGAAGCCGGCCATGCGGTTCCCGCCTCCAAGCCGATCCTGGAGATCAATCCGGATCATGTCCTGGTCACGCGCCTGGAAAGCGAAGGTGACGAGCAGCGTTTTGCCGACTGGACCCACGTGCTGTTCGACCAGGCGTTGCTGGCCGAAGGCGGGCAGCTGGAGGATCCCGCCTCGTTCGTCAGCCGGCTCAACGAGCTGCTGCAGATGATCACTGCGGAGTGAGGCGCGATGAGCGGAGCCGTCGCAGCCGGCGCCGGGTCGCGGCCCGGCGGGCCGGAGCTGCGGGTCACCGTGTTCACGGACTACATCTGTCCGTTCTGCTACGTGGGCGACGCCCGGCTGAACCGGCTGCGGGCGGAATTCGACCTGAAAGTGAACTGGTGCTTCCTCGAGATCCATCCCGAGACGCCCGGCCGGGGCCGGGCGGTGCAGGAGCTCGGCTATTCGCAGGAACGCTGGGAGCAGATGATGGAGGCGCTCGGGGAACTGGCCCGAGCCGAGGGGCTCGTCCTCGCCCGGCATGATCGCACCACCAACTCCCACGGAGCGCTGCTTCTGGCCGAAGCGGCCAAGGACGCCGGTGCCGCCCTGTTCTACCGCGTGCATCGGCGGCTGTTCGAGGCCTATTTCGCCGAACGGCGCAACATCGCCGACGGGGCGGTGCTCAGGTCCATTGCGGAGTCGGCGGGCCTGGCCTCCGAGGTGGTGGAGCGCGCCTGGCGAGAGTCGGCGTACGAACGGCGCCTGCTGCAGTACCGGGCTGCAGCCCGGGAGCTGCGGATCACCGCGACGCCGACGTTCTTCATCGGGGAGCGCCGCCTGGAAGGGGTGCAGCCGGTGACGGCCTTTTTCGAGGCGGCCCGGGCGGCCGTCGCCTGAGGTTGCCGGCGGCGCCCGCCGGTGGGCACAATGCAGGGCATGAGGTCGGAGCCGGCATGACCATGAGCGGTACCCGCTCACAGGCCGACGGGGCTGCCGCCGTGCGCGTGGACAAGTGGCTGTGGGCGGCGCGGTTCTTCAAGAGCCGTAGCGAAGCCGCCCGGGCCGTGGATGGCGGCAAGGTCCATGTCAACGGCGCCCGGGTCAAGGCGGCCCGTTCCCTGCACGTGGGCGACAGCGTGAGCGTGCAGAAGGGGCCCTATGCGTATCATGTCACGGTTCAGGCTCTGGCCGAGCGTCGCGGGCCGGCACCCGTCGCCCGCACCCTCTACGCCGAGTCGGACCGGAGCATTGCCGAGCGCGAGGCCCTGCAGGCCCAGCGCCGCCTCGCCGGGGACGCCCCGCACCCGGCACGCCGACCCGACAAGAAGGCCCGCCGGCAGCTGCGCCGTTTCGTGCGCGGGGAGTGACGGATCATGGCGAAGCCGGTGACGCCGCTGTTGACCGTCGACATCATCATCGAGTTGCGGGACCGCCCCGGCCGGCCCATCGTACTCATCGAGCGGCGTCATCCGCCGCCGGGCTGGGCGCTGCCCGGGGGGTTCGTGGATGTGGGCGAGCGCCTGGAGCAGGCGGCGGTGCGTGAGGCCCGGGAGGAAACCAGCCTGCGGGTCCAGCTCACCTCGCTGCTGGGGTGCTACTCGGATCCGGGACGCGATCCCCGGGGCCACACGGTGAGCGCCGTGTATGTGGCGCAGGCGGCGGGGCGCCCTGAGGCTCGCGATGATGCCAGGGCGCTTGATCTGTTCGATCCCGCGGCGCCGCCGCCCCTGGCCTTTGACCATGAGCTGATTCTCGCGGACTACTGCCGTTTCCGGGAAACCGGCGAGCGTCCCGGCCCGCGCCCCTGAGTCGGGCTCAGGCCCGGGCCTGCTGGACGGGATCCGGCGCGGTGGCGAAGCAGCGGATGGTTTCCACCAGCCCCGCCGCCGTCCCCGCCGGGCCCACGGCCCGGGCGTCATCGGCGTCGTCCATGATCCGGTAGGTGGCATGCAGGATCATCGGCAGGCAGGGCCGCAGCGCCGCCACCATGGCCGGGGCCCGTCCGTCGGGGTCGTCGGGCAGGTCCGGATTGAGAACCACCAGATCGAACGAGGCGGTGAGCAGCCGGCGCTGGAGCTGGGCGAGGCTGGTGGCATGAACCACCTCGGCACAGTCGGCGAGGCCGTGGGCGATCACCTCCGCCGCATAGGCGTCGGACTGCACATTGAGCACCCGGGGACGGTATCCGGGCACTTCGCGGCTGGCGACCTTCAGGGCGAAGATCACCCGGGCCTGCTCGGTGGCGGCGTCCAGCCAGTCGGCCGCAGACCCCACCGGCAGGGGCAGACCCTGGCGGCGGGAGATTTCCCGGATGGTGAGTCCCAGGACCGGGATGGGGTGTCCGGCGCTGCGCAGCTCGTGGACGAACGACAGCCCCCCCTGATCGGGCATCACCAGATTGACCGTCAGGGCGTCATAGTCGTGGCGGTCCAGCCATTGGCGTGCCCGGGAGACGTTCGGGGCCCAGTCGTAATGGATGCCCGCCCGCTCCAGCCAGCGTCCGAGCCGGCGGCTGACGCTCTGATTGCCTTCGCAGACCAGGATATGCAGATTGCCTCCTGCGCAGTCGACTGCCAATGGAATCCCCCTTTTTCTTGGTATGGCCGGGGCCGGGTCGGCGGTGGCCCCCGGGCGCCGGCCCGGGGGCTGCATGTGGCCTGTTGTGCACCCTATCGACCGTGGCCGGGGGATGTTTAGCCCGATTCGGCGTAGGCTGCGGACCACATGGATTTTGTCAGCCAGCCGAGTAACATAGGCCATGCCGCCGGCCCCGGCGGGGCGGCCCGATTCCAACTGTGGAGAAACCATGCGTCCTTCCCAGCTGTCCACCATCCTGGAACGGGAATTCCTCAGTGCGGCCCAAGGGCAGCACACCCCGGCCATGCTCTGGGGGCCCCCTGGCGTCGGCAAGTCCCAGATCGTCGCCCAGGTGGGCGAACGTCACGATGCCCCGGTCATCGACCTGCGACTGTCCCAGATGGAACCCAGCGACCTGCGGGGCATCCCGTTCCGCGCCGGTGATCATGTGGAATGGGCGGTGCCGGCCATGTTGCCGCACGCCGATCGCGACGGACCGGTGGGGGTGCTGTTCCTGGACGAGATCACCTCGGCACCGCCCTCGGTATCGGCGGCCGCCTACCAGCTGATCCTGGACCGCCGCCTGGGGGCGTACCGGGTGCCCGATGGCTGGGCCATCTTCGCCGCCGGCAACCGTCAGGGGGACCGGGGGGTCACCTATGCCATGCCCGCCCCGCTGGCCAACCGCTTTTCCCATTTCGAGGTGGAGGTCAATCTCGACGACTGGGTGGCCTGGGCCCACGCCCGGGACATCGATGAGCGGGTGATCGGCTTCCTGCGCTTTCGCCCGGAGCTTCTGTTCCACTTCGACCCGGCTCATGACCCGGTGGCTTTCCCGTCGCCCCGATCCTGGGAATATGCCCATCGTGCGCTGAAGAAGTTCCAGGACAGCCCGGCCCTGATGACCGAGGCGCTGCAGGCCTGCGTGGGGCCGGCGGCGGGCATCGAGCTGGCGGCCTTCGTGGAGAACCTGGAGCGCATGCCGGACATCGACGCCATCGCCCGGGGCGAAACCGAGCGCGTCCCGGAGGAGATCGACCTGCAGTATGCGGTGGCCTCGGCCCTGGTGGCCCGGGCGGTGCGGGTGCGCGGCACGGAGGACGGCATGGCGGTGCTGGGCAACATCATCGACTACGCTCACGCCTTTCCCCAGCGCGAGATGGGGGTGATGATGATCTCCGACATGCACCGGGCCCTGGGGCGCACCCTGTTCGAGGTTCCCCAGTTCAGCCAGTGGGCCCAGACGGTGGCCGACGTCATGCTGTTCGAGGCCTGAACCCGGGAGGCGGTCCATGGCCAGGGACGTGCCCACCAAGCTCAGCGCCGCCCGCGCCCGGCTGATCCTCGACAAACCGTTCCTGGGCGCATTGGTGCTGCGCCTGCCCCTGCGGGCGGGCGACTCGCGCTGGTGTCCCACCACCGCCACCGATGCCCGGGCACTGTATTACAACCCCGAGTACATCGACGGGCTCAGCCTCGAGCAGACCCAGTTCATGCTCGCCCACGAGGCGATGCATTGTGCCCTGTCCCATTTTGCACGGCGCCAGCACCGGGTCCGGCACCGGTGGGACCTGGCCTGCGATCTGGCCGTCAACCCGCTCCTCGCCCGTGAGGGTCTGCAGGCGCCCCCGGGTGCGCTGCTCCTGGACCAGTTTGCGGGCATGACGGCCGAAGAGATCTATCCCTACCTGGACGAGCTTTCAGACGACCAGCGTCCCCTGGACGAGCACCTCTACGACGCCGGGGACGGTGACGGTCAATCGCCGACGCCGGACGCCGGGACCTCCTCCGGGGAACCCGAGAGCGGGGGCGAAGGGGCCGCGCGGCCGCCGCCCCTGACCGACAGCGAGCGCGACCGACTGGGGGTGCAGTGGCGCCAGCGCCTGGCAGGGGCCGCCCAGCAGGCGCTGCAGGCTGGCAAGCTGGGCGCCGCCATGGCACGGCTGGTGGATCACCTGCTCCAGCCCAAGCTGCCCTGGCGGGCGCTCCTGGCCCGCTACCTGGCGCCGGTGGCCCGGGACGATTACAGCTACTCCCGGCCCTCGCGACGCGAGGGGCAGGCCATCCTGCCGAGCCTGCGCAGCAGTCAGGTGGACCTGGTGATCGTGGTGGACGTGAGCGGTTCGATCAGCGACGGCGAGATCGGGGAGTTCATTTCCGAGATCAACGGACTCAAGGGCCAGCTCCGGGCCCGGGTGATGCTCCATGCGTGCGATGCCGAGCTGGCGCCCGATGGACCGTGGGTCTTCGAGCCCTGGGAGCCGTTCCGGCTGCCGCGGGGTTTCAGTGGCGGCGGCGGAACCCGGTTCACCCCGGTGTTCGACTGGCTGGCTGCGCAGGGACGGCGTCCCGATGTGCTGGTGTACTTCACCGATGCCCAGGGGGAATTTCCGGCCGAGTCTCCCGACTTTCCCGTCATCTGGCTGGTCAAGGGGCGTGCCCCGGTCCCCTGGGGCCAACGGGTCCAGCTCAACTGATCCCGTTGGTTTCCTGCGACGGACGCGTTGGCTTCAGACATTACCGTGCATCCGGGGGCCCGTTCCGAGGACCGTGCCAGCGGCAGGCGCCGCTCAATCGACGGCCTCAGGCCGGCGCCCGGGGACTGCAGGCCGGTAGGGTCCGCGCGGGGGCCGGCCGTTGCGTGTGCGCGACGTTCCCGGCGGCAAAAACAACACCCCGCCGGGTCAAGCCGCGCCCGGTGACGGCCGATAATCCTCGACAGAAGGCGCGCTCGACGGGCGGTCCGCGTCCGGGGCGTTCGCACTGTGAAGTGCTTCCTTTACGGTACTGATTCAGGTGGCTAGACTCGCGACGGTAACTGCGGGTATAAAAAGAACCACATGCAGTCGTGGCGTCCCGGCCCGGGAGGAGAACCGGGGCCGGCGCAGAACAAGAACGGCGATTGCAGCGGGCAGACGAACGCAGCAGATCGGCAAGCGACTCGCCGATCCATCCGCGACGCGCCCGGACAGCGTACGAAGCAGTGCGTGACCGTAACGGCCTTCATTTGTGAACAGGCCCGGTCCCACCGGGGGGATGGTAAGCATGCAGCAGGCCACCAACCAGATTCCGACGTGGGATGAAATCCAGCGCCGGCTCGAGCAGATTTACGAGTTGCCGGCCATGCCGGACATGGCTCAGCGTCTGCTGATGCTGCGCAACGACCCGAACGCGTCGGCTGCCGATCTGGGGCGCCTGGTGGAACTCGATCCCAGCCTGGCGGCCCAGGTCGTCCACTATGCCACGTCACCGTTCTTCGGCTACCGGGGCAAGGTGGAATCGATTCGCGATGCCGTCAGCCGCGTGCTCGGTTTCGACATGGTGGTCAACATGGCGCTGGGGCTCGCCACCAGCCGGTCTTTTCGCAATCCGCCGGACGGGCCCCTGGGGCTGAATGCTTTCTGGCGCCACTCGGTCTATACGGCCGTGCTCGTTCAATCCCTGGCCGCCGGCATGCCCCGGGACAGCCGGCCGAAGCCGGGCATGGCCTATCTGGCGGGTCTGCTGCACAACTTCGGCTTTCTCCTGCTCGGCCACCTGTTTCCCCCGGAATTCCAGCTGTTGAACAAGCTGGTGGCGGCCAATCCGGACACCCCCGTCATGGAGCTGGAGAAGCGGGTGCTGGGCATGGGGCAGGCCCAGGACTGCCTGGGGATGGGTCATGCCCAGGTCGGTGCGTGGCTCATGGCTCACTGGGGCATGCCCGGGGAGATCACGGTGAGCCTGCGCGAGCACCACAACCCGGAATACGACGGGGAGCACGCGGTCTATGCGCGGCTGGTGCAGGTGGCCGATCACCTGCTCAAGCGCTACGGTATCGGTGATGCGCCCCACGGCGAGCTGCCCGAGCCGGTCATGGCCCGGCTTGGCCTGTCCGAAGCGCAGGCCCTGGAAATCACCACCAAGCTGCTGGAAAGCGCGCCCAGCCTGGACGCCATGGCGCGGCAACTCTCATCCCACTGAGCCCGCCGGCGCCGCGGGCGCACCTATAATAAAACCTCTCCATCCGCCCATTCATTCTGCTGAGTGGCCGCTGCATCCGTTGTGGCGGATAATTCTACTGTTTTCGATACGGTTACCGAGCAACCAGGAGGCGTCATCAATGCGACTGATTCTGTTGGGTGGACCCGGCGCAGGCAAGGGTACCCAGGCAAACTACATCAAGGAACGTTACGACATCCCGCAGATTTCCACGGGCGACATGCTGCGCGCCGCGGTCAAGGCGGGCACCGCCCTGGGCATGGAGGCCAAGAAGATCATGGACGCCGGTGGGCTGGTCTCCGACGACATCATTCTGGGCCTTGTCAAGGAACGCATTGCCCAGCCCGACTGCGCCAACGGCTTCCTGCTGGATGGTTTCCCGCGCACCCTGCGCCAGGCTGAAGCCCTCAAAGAGGAAGGGGTCCAGATCGACTACGTGGTCGAGATCGACGTGGACGACGAGGAAATCATCAAGCGCATGAGCGGACGGCGCGTGCATCCCGCCTCGGGCCGCACCTACCACGTGGTGTTCAATCCGCCCAAGGAAGAAGGCAAGGATGACGTGACCGGCGAGCCCCTGATCCAGCGGGATGACGACCAGGAAGAAACCGTGCGCAAGCGCCTGAGTGTCTACCATGAGCAGACCGAGCCGCTTGTGGGCTACTACAGCGAGTGGGCCGCCAGCGGCGATGCGCAGGCGCCCCAGTACGTCAAGGTTCCGGGAATCGGCCAGGTCGAGGAGATCCGCGACGCGATCTTCGCGGCGCTGGGGTGAGTGGCCGGACCCCGCCGGGTTCCGACGCCGGTACCCACCGGACGGCCTGGCGGGGTGGTCATGTCAAAAACATGGCGTTCAAGAAGCTCCGAAGGCCCCGGCCACTGTAAACCGCCAGCTTCAACTCTCGTAGGTTTTTCGCCAGCTGCTTTGTAAGCCTGGGACTACATTGGCTCCTGCGTGACACGGTGAGGCCGGGGTGTGCTGCGGGATCCTGCTTTCAGGCTCCTGATTTGGATGTATTAAAGCCGGGAGGTGCTGCCGGTGATCGGCGGCAAATGCGCGCGGAACCCTGGGCCCTGCTCCCGTCGTCCTCGATCTTCGAGGCGCCCGGGAGGCGGGCGGGCTGATTGTCCTTTGGGCCCATCCAAGTTAACTTGAAGCCGTCGTGAGCCGATCGCGCCGCTTCAGTGGGTCGCGTGCGCACGTGGGGGGCCACGGTCGGGTGTGGTTGGAGGCTCGCTGTATAAGTTGTTGTTTGTTTGGCGTTTTCCAAGCACCTGTCACGACGGGAACTCGAACAAGAACAAATCGGGGGGCAATCTGAACACTTGCCCAGTGCGCCCAGGGACCGGGTCGCAGGAGCGTCTTCTTATGGCAGGTGGTAACGAAGCGGCATCCTACGACGGCGGCACCGTCAATAAAGTGCTGCGCATGCTTGAGGCGCTGCGCCACACGCCGTCCGGCGGCGTGATCTACCGCCAGGTGGAACGCATGCTGGACGAGGTGGTGTCGGGCCACCGCCAGCTCGAGGAGGCCTACGTGGGCCTTCTCGATCTGCTGCTGGATGCCTTTGCCCGGCAGTTGCCCGCCGGCTCTCCCGTCCAGGTTCAGGTCAAGCTGCTGCAGGCCCGCCTCCAGCCGCCGCTGACCCTGTCGGACATCCACTCCCTGCACTCCTATATGGAGGTGTACGGGGACCAGCTGCGGGAGCTGGATACGGATATGTTCCAGCAGGCCGTGGCGCCCCTGCTGCAGGCGTTCGGATTGAGCGAAACCGGCCCCGCCGAGGCGGTGGCGCCTGCCCAGGCGCCGGCTGCGGAAGTGCCCGCCCCTGAGGCCGGCGCCTCGGTGCCGGAGCCCGAACAGCCCGTGGCCGAAGGCGAGGGGCCTCCCACCGAGGGGGCGGTATCCGCCGGCGAAGCCGAAGCGGCGCCCGGCGCGGCCCAAGCCGTGCGCTCCGAGCCCCAGGCAGCCCCTGGCGAGGAGCCGCCCGCCCCGGTGGCGGAAGCGGGCGGTCCGGCGGAGCCGGGCCAGTCGGGTATCACCTCGGCCTATCGCAGCCACCTGGACGCCCGGCAGCGTGACATCCAGAAACTCCAGGCAACCCTCGCCCAGCAGGTGCTGGAGACCATCACCCAGAATGAAGAATTCGGCGTGCTGCTGGAGGTGGTGCTCAGTGAGTTGCGCCAGTCCGGCGAGATCACCGAGCTGGAGAATCTGCGCTGGACCCTGATCCGGGAGATCGAAAAGCTGGTCCATGCGCACCACAGTCTGGCTGACAAGCTGGACAGCACCTATCAGTATCTGCAGATCGTCGAATCCGACAGCCGACAGCTCAGCGACGAGCTCACCCGGGTGCGCCTGCTGAGCCTCACCGACGAGCTGACCGGCCTTCCGAACCGGCGGGCATTTCTGCGTCGCCTCGAGGACGAGGTGGCCCGGGTGCAGCGCTATGGATTTCCTTTGTCCCTGGCACTGATCGACCTGGATAAGTTCAAGGAGATCAACGACAAATATGGTCACGCCGGCGGAGACGAGGTCTTGCGGGTCTATTCCCGCAATGTGCTGTCCATTTTCCGCCACCACGACCTGGTTGCCCGGTACGGAGGCGAGGAATTCGCGGTTCTGCTGCCCAACACGGACAGCGACGGCGCAGTGCGGGCGCTGACCAAGGTCAAGAAGCGTGCCGGCGAAACCCGCTGGCAGGCCGACGGCGCCATCCTGCCCATTCCAACGTTCTCCGCAGGGCTTGCCCTGTACAAGCCGGGCGAAACCTCCACGGCCTTTGTGGATCGGGCCGACAAGGCCCTGTACCGGGCGAAGCGGCTGGGCCGCAACCGGATTGAGCTGGACATGACGTACATGCCCGAAGGCGGACAGGAGGAAGAAGAAGAGCCCCCGCGGCGCGGCAACGATCACGTTCCCACCGAGCCCTGACCGGGCAGGCGGCGTCAGCTCGCCGGGCCCTCTGCGCCATGGTGCCGGCGCAAGTCAAACCGCTTCCTCCCGGTTTTCCGATCCGGTCTCTCCCGCCGCCAGGCGCGGGTCCGCCCGGGGGTATGCCTTGCGCCCCGGTGGTTGCATCGGTTCCGGGACGGGCCCGTATAATGGAGGCAGAGGAAGACGATTGGCTCCCAAGGATATTCAGGAGATTTGCAGTGGCTACAGTTGAGCTGACCAAGGACAATTTCGAGGAGGTCGTTGCCGGCAACGATTTCGTGCTGGTGGACTTCTGGGCGCCGTGGTGTGCGCCGTGCAGGAGTTTCGCGCCCGTCTACGAGGAGGCCTCGGACAACCACACCGACGTGGTGTTCGCCAAGGTGAACACGGAACAGGAACAGGAGCTGGCGGGGTATTTCCAGATCCGGTCCATCCCCACGCTGATGATGTTCCGCGAGAAGATCATCGTGTTCTCCCAGCCGGGCATGCTTCCCGGCTCGGCCCTGGAAGAGCTGATCAGCAAGGGGCGCGAGCTGGACATGGACCAGGTCCGCAAGGAGATTGCCGAGCAGGAAGCCGGCGACAATCCTTCGGCCCAGGGCTGATCCGCCCGAGGACGCCCGGACGCGATCGCGGTCCGCGCCCGGCACCGCGGAGCCGCGGCGGGTGGCGCTCAACCGAACACGGTGCGGACCACCTCCGTGTAGCGGCTCACGAAATGCACTTCCAGGCCCTGCCGGATGTGGTCGGGCAATTCCTCGAAGTCCCGCCGATTGCCCGCCGGGAGCACCAGCTCGCCGATCCGGCTGCGCCTGGCGGCAATCACCTTTTCCCGGATTCCCCCGACAGGAAGCACCTGGCCCGTGAGGGTCAACTCGCCGGTCATGGCCAGCGGCCGGGGCAGGCGCTGGCTGCGCGCCAGGGACAGCAGGGCCGTGGCCATGGTGATCCCCGCACTGGGGCCGTCCTTGGGCGTCGCCCCCTCCGGGACGTGCAGATGCACGAAGGCCCGGTCGAAGAACGTCGGATCGCCGTCGAACGCCTTGAGATGGGAGGCGATGTAGCTGTAAGCGATGTCCGCTGACTCGCGCATGACGTCGCCGAGCTTGCCCGTGAGCTTGAACCCGCGGTTGATGGTATGCACCCGGGTGGCTTCGATATTCAGTGTGGCCCCGCCCAGGGGGGTCCAGGCCAGGCCGGTGACCACCCCCACGCCCGTGAACGGCTTCTCGCGGGTGAACAGGGGCTTGCCCAGGTAGCGCTCCAGGTCGTTGACCCCCACCCGCAGGCGCTTTGCCTTCTTCTCCACGAATTCCACCGCGGCTTTGCGCAGGATACGGGCCAGGCGCTTTTCCAGGTTCCGGACCCCCGCCTCGCGGGCATAGCCCTCGATCAGGCGACGCAGGGCCGCGTCGCTGATCTGCAGCCTGCCCCGGCGGACGCCGGCCTGGTCGAGGAGCTTCGGCCACAGGTGGTTGCGGGCGATCTGCACCTTTTCGGCCGTGATATATCCGGACAGGTGAATGATCTCCATCCGATCGAGCAGGGGGCCGGGGATCGTGTCCAGCTGGTTGGCCGTGCAGATGAACAACACCTTGGACAGGTCAAAACGCACGTCCAGGTAGTGATCGAGAAAATCGGTGTTCTGCTCCGGGTCCAGTGCTTCGAGCAGGGCGGAGGCCGGATCCCCCATGAAGGAGGCGCCGATCTTGTCGATCTCGTCGAGCATGATGACCGGATTGGCCACCGCCACTTCCTTGATGGCCTGGATGAACTTGCCGGGCATGGCTCCGATGTAGGTGCGCCGGTGCCCCTTGATCTCCGCCTCGTCACGCATGCCCCCCAGGCTGAAGCGATAGAATTTCCGGCCCAGGGCGTTCGCCACGGACTGGCCGATGGAGGTCTTGCCGACCCCCGGTGGGCCCACCAGCAGGATGATCGAGCCGCCCACCGCCCCTTTCAGGCTGCCCAGGGCCAGAAACTCGATGATCCGGTCCTTGACGTCCTCCAGGCCGTCGTGGTCGCGGTCGAGGATGCCGCGGGCATGACGCAGATCCAGGTTGTCCTCGGAATACCGCCCCCACGGCATGGAGGTGATCCAGTCCAGGTAATTTCGGGTCACGGCATATTCCGGGGACCCGGATTCGAGTACGGAGAGCTTCTGCATCTCATCGTCGATGCGCCGGTGCGCGGCCTCGGGCAGGGTCAGGGGCTCCAGGCGCTCGCGAAAGCGCTCCAGGTCCGCGGTACGGTCGTCCTTTGCGATCCCCAGCTCCTGCTGGATGGCCTTGAGCTGCTCGCGCAGGAAGAACTTGCGCTGCTGCTCCGTCATCTTCTCCTCGACCTGCTCGCGGATCTGGGCCTGGAGCCTGGCGACCTCCAGCTCCTTCTTGATCAGTACCAGCACCTTTTCCATGCGCCGCAGCACCGGGACCGTATCCAGCACGTCCTGCAGCTCCTCGCGCGAGGCCGTGGTCAGGCTGGCGGCGAAATCGGCCAGGGCCGAGGGTTCATTGGGTCTGAAGCGGTTGAGGAAGTATTTGAGCTCCTCGCTGTAGAGGGGATTGAGGGGAACCAGCTCCTTGAGGGTGTTGATGATGGCAATCCCGTAGGCGCGCAGCTGATCGGGGTCGTCACCGGTCTCCTCGGGGTATTCCACCTGCACGGTGAATGGGGGTTCCTTGGACAGCCAGCGCACGATCCGAAAGCGCTGAAGCCCCTCGGCGATGAACTGGATTTTCCCGGAGCTGCGCATGGGATG
>DATFLG010000109.1:0-15709 GCA_035267985.1 Gammaproteobacteria bacterium
ACCCGGAAGTGGATACCGTGCTTGGGATGGCGGTCGATGACCGCGTGCATGGCGCGGTGGATGTGCAGCAGCATACCGTTCTTGCGGCACCACTTGGCCAGGCCGGTGTTGGCGGTGAAGCCGCCGGTCAGGAAGTCGTGCATGATGATCGGACAACCGACCTCCTTGGCGAACGCGGCGCGCTCGTACATCTGCTCCGGATCGGGGGCCGTCACATTCAGATAGTGGCCCTTGCGCTCGCCGGTCTCCTGCTCGGCCTTCTGGATCGCCTCACCCACGAACTCGAACCGGTCGCGCCAGCGCATGAAGGGCTGGGAGTTGACGTTCTCATCATCCTTGGTCAGGTCCAGGCCGCCGCGCAGGCATTCGTAGACGGCACGGCCGTAGTTCTTGGCCGACAGACCCAGCTTGGGCTTGATGGTGCACCCCAGCAGCGGACGCCCGTACTTGTTGAGCTTGTCGCGCTCGACCTGGATGCCGCTGGGCGGGCCCATGCAGGTCTTGATGTAGGCGATGGGAAAGCGGATGTCCTCCAGACGCAGATGCTTGAGCGCCTTGAAGCCGAACACGTTGCCCACCAGCGAGGTCAGCACGTTGGTGATGGAGCCTTCCTCGAACAGGTCAATGGGATAGGCGATGAACGCATAGAAGGATTCGGAGTCGCCCGGCACGTCCTCGATGCGATAGGCGCGCCCCTTGTAGTATTCCAGGTCGGTCAGCAGCTCCGACCACACGGTGCTCCAGGTACCGGTGGAAGACTCCGCGGCCACGGCTGCGGCCACCTCTTCACGGGGAACGCCCGGCTGCCCGGTGCACTTGAAGCACGCCAGCAGGTCCGTATCGAGCGGCACATAGTCCGGTGTCCAGTACATTTCGCGGTACTCTTTCACGCCCGCCTGGTAATTCGCGCTCATCGAGGAGTCCTCCTGTTTGGCACATTGAGTGTTGGTCGAGGGCTTCGCGTTCCTGGCACGGAGCCCATGCCCGGGGAAATTGGAGGGAGAGTTTAGGGACAGCGTATAGTAAAGGACAGTTTAACTTTCTAAATCGAAAGTTTAACTATCACTTAATGACATGGGGCAACAGGAAGGAAGCGGGAAGTCTAGAAGGGAAGGCGCTGTAAATCAC
Organism: Gammaproteobacteria bacterium; assembly: GCA_035267985.1. GTDB lineage: Bacteria > Pseudomonadota > Gammaproteobacteria > DATFLG01 > DATFLG01 > DATFLG01. Next base: position 1,129 of record DATFLG010000109.1, read on the forward strand.
AGTTTAAGTTAATAAACGTAACAGTTAGCTTTTCTTTAATAACTTAGCCATAAAAATACCCATAGAACAAATACTTGCATCCCATCGGGCAACCGCTCGAGTGGGAGCGGAGTGGAGCGCAGGCTGCTGGGAGCGGGGGCGTTGCTTTACCCGCCGGGTCAGCTGCCATACATTTCACCGGGTCCGTACCAGCTACCCGGACAGGGCGAGGCGCAAACCCCAGTCCACAACGAGGGCATCACAGATGAAGGAAGAACCAGTGCTTGAAGAGTCAGTGCTTGAAGAATCGGCGCTTGATGAGTCGGACCAGCCCCACAAGCCGCAATTTGAGTCGGCGCCCGGGCAGGCCCGCAAGGCGGCAACGGTGGAAGACGCCTGGGCCGCCGCGGCGGAGCTCAAACCGATGGTGGGAAAGGTCAGGCGCCTGGCTCGCGAGCGGCGGGCCGCGATTGCCAAGCGGGGCAATATGGCGCTGCCGCCGGATAAACGCGGCATCGGTTGATGCCGTCGCGGGCCGTTTGTTGATCGCCCGGATGCAGCACCGAAGTTGAGCTCTCACCCCCACGCTGGACAACGATGTGTGGAGGGTCAGCACCTTTCGCCATTGCCTGCCCGGCGTTTTGTGCCACCACCGAGGTCCAAAGGCGGCGGGCGGCACCGATCAGGCGCGGGAGGGGTTTATCGAGCAGTCAGCCGGCCGCAGGGCAACGGGCACCCCGGAGAGGGCCCTGCCGCAATCCGCCTCCTTCCCTGCCGCCCTCCCCGAGCGACCCGACAGGCATTGTCCGCGCCCCATGGATGCCCTAGGCGGTTGTTGTCTATGCCGTCAGAACACGCCAGCCGGTTTCAGTCGAACGGATGGCGCAAGACGATGTTGTGCCGGCGGTCGGCGCCTGTCGAGATGATATCGATGGGCGTGTCGGTGACTTCCTCGATACGCTTGAGGTAGGCCTTGGCGTTGGCCGGAAGCTCCTCGTAGCGCTGCACTCCCACTGTGGACTCCTTCCATCCGGGCATTTCCTCGTACACCGGCTCGCAGGTGGCGAACGCCTCGGCACCCACCGGCGGTGTGAGCCGCTCTGCGTTCTCGCAACGATACCCCACACACAGACGGATGGTGTCCAGCCCGTCCAGCACGTCCAGCTTGGTCATGCACAGACCGGAGACGCTGTTGATCTGGTTGGCGCGGCGCAGGGACACCGCATCGAACCAGCCGCAGCGTCGAGCTCGACCGGTGGTGGAACCGAACTCGTGTCCGCGCTTGGCCAGGTGTTCGCCCATTTCATCGAACAGCTCCGTGGGGAACGGCCCCGCCCCTACCCGGGTGGTGTACGCCTTGGTGATGCCCAGCACGTAATCCATGTATCGCGGACCCAGGCCGCTGCCCGTGCAGGCGCCCCCGGCCGTGGTGTTGGACGAGGTCACGAAGGGGTAGGTGCCATGGTCGATGTCCAGCAGCGCCCCCTGGGCGCCTTCGAACAACACGCTGTCGCCGGCCATATGGTACTGGTAGAGCAGCTCAGGCACGTCGGCCACCAGAGGACGCAGCTGCTCGGCCATGGCCATGGTCTCGTCCAGCACCTGCTGGAAGTCCACGGGCTCGCTCTGGAAATAGTTCTGCAGGGCAAAGTTGTGGTAGTCCAGCACCTCACCCAGCTTGGCCGCAAACAGCTCCCGGTGGAAAAGATCCCCCACCCGCAGCCCGCGCCTGGAAACCTTGTCCTCGTAGGCCGGTCCGATGCCCCGGCCGGTGGTGCCGATGGCCGCCTTGCCGCGGGCCTTCTCCCGCGCCAGGTCGAGGGCCACGTGGTAGGGCAGTATCAGGGGACAGGCTTCACTGATTCGCAGCCGCTCCCGGGCCGGACAGCCACCCTCCTCCAGCATGGCGAGCTCCTCGAGCAGCGCTGCGGGAGAGAGCACCACCCCATTGCCGATCAGGCACTGCACGCCCTCGCGCAGGATACCGGAGGGAATCAGGTGCAGGACCGTCTTCTTGCCGTCGATTACCAGGGTATGGCCGGCGTTGTGGCCGCCCTGGAAGCGCACCACGGCCGCGGCCCGCTCGGTCAGCAGGTCCACCACCTTGCCTTTGCCTTCGTCACCCCACTGGGTGCCGATTATGACCACGTTCTTGCCCATAACCCTGCAACTCCCCTCTACTCGTAATAACCTTACCCGACCGGTCTTGTCTGCCAGCGTCCGTCCACACGGGTCAGTATCCGGTCGCAGCCGGCCTCCCGGGCGCCCCCGCTCTGGCCCGGCAGCGCCCACACGACTCTTTCGCCGTCACCACGCAGCCGGTCCACCGCCGCCTGCAGATGCGGATCGGCGTCCGCCGGGGCGAACACGCCCCCCGCGCCTTGCGGCCCCGCCCGCCCGCCGAAGGCCATCAGGGTCTGCAGGTCCGTGCTGAAGCCGGTTGCCGGCCGGGCCCGGCCGAACACCCGCCCGATTTCGTCGTACCGCCCCCCCCGGGCGATCTCCTGACCATGTCCGGGCAGATAGGCCGCAAACAGCGCCCCGGTGTGGTAGCCGTAACCGCGCAGCTCGGCGAGGTCGAAATACAGCGGCACCGCGTCTGTGCGCCGACCGATGCCTTCGGCGATGGCGCTGAGGTTGTCGAGGGCCGCAGTGACTGCCGCGCCGGCGCCGTCCAGTGCCGTGCGGGCCTCCTCCAGCACCCGGGCGTCGCCGTGCAGGCGCCCGAGGCGCGCCAGACGCTCGCGATCCGGGCCGCGCAGGTCCCACTGCGCCAGCAGGGTTTCGATCTCCGGCAATGCCTTGCGCTGCAGGGCGTCGAACAGTACGGCCTCCTGATCCGGGTCCAGGGCCGCTTCCCGGGACAGGGCGCGAAAAATGCCCACATGCCCCAGGTCCACGTGCACGTCGCTGATGCCGCTGACCGCCAGGGTCTCGAGCATCAGGGACAGCACCTCGATGTCACTTTCCACGCCCCCGTGGCCGAACAGCTCGGCACCGACCTGAAGAGGGCAGCGCGAGCCGGCGAATCCTTCGGGCCGGGTGCGCAGAACCGGGCCAAGATAACACAGCCGCGACGGTCCTTCCCGCCGCAGCTGATGCGCATCGATGCGCGCCGCCTGGGGCGTGATATCGGCCCGCAGCCCCATCAACCGGCCGCTGAGCTGGTCGGTCAGCTTGAAGGTCTGCAGGTCCAGGTCGTGCCCCGTACCGGTGAGCAGCGATTCCAGGTATTCGATCAGCGGCGGCTCGATCAGCTCGTAGCCCCAGCACCGATACAGGTCCAGCAGCGCCCGACGCACGCCCTCCAGGCGCCAGGCCTCCGGCGCAAGAACCTCCTCGATGCCTTCAGGCAGCAGCCAGCGGTCGGTTGAAGTCATGAGCTGTCCCCCCTTCCCGGGCTCAGCGCAGCAGGTGCAGCAGCACAAGACCGATGAGCATGCTGATCACCCCGGCCACCCGCAATTGACGGTCGTCGGTCTGGGCCACCATCAGCATCATGCGCCGCACCAGAGACGGGCTCAGGAACGGAAGCACGCCTTCCAGTACCAGCATGAGAGCCACCGCCGTCAGCAGGTCGTGCCACACGGGCAGGATCACTGCAGGGCCGGTTCAGTCGCCGGGCCGACCGCCGGCGCCTCAGGGCTTGCCCTGGGCATCGTTAAAGTAGCGGAAGAACTCCGAGTCCGGCTGCAGAACGAGCAGGTCGTTCTTGCTGTTGAAGGTCTTGCGGTACGCCTGCAGGCTGCGATAGAAGGCGTAGAACTCGGGGTTCTTCGTGTAGGCCTTGGCATAGATGTCTGCCGCCTTGGCGTCACCCTGCCCACGGATGGCCTCGGCATCGCGGTATGCCTGGGCCATGATCACCTCGCGCTGGCGGTCGGCATCGGCGCGGATCCGCTCGGCGGCCTCCGCACCCCGGGAACGGAATTCCTTCGCCACGCGATGGCGCTCGGCCTCCATGCGCCGGTATACGGAGCTGCTCACCGCCGACGGCAGGTCGATGCGCTTGATGCGCACATCCACGATCTCGATCCCCAGCTTCTGGGCCGCACGGTTGGCGTTCTTGGTCAGAATATCCATGATCTGGGTGCGCTCGCCGGACACCACCTCGTGGATGGTGCGTTTCCCGAATTCGCTGCGCATGCCGTCCTTGATGACCTGCTCGATGCGCTGACGGGCCTGGAGCTCGTCACCCAGCACCGAGGTGTAATAGCGCTTCACGTTGGAGATGCGCCATTTCACGAAGGAATCGACAATCACGTTCTTCTTCTCGCTGGTCAGGAACCGCTCCGGTTCCACGTCCAGGGTCAGAATCCGCCCGTCGAATTTGCGGACATTGTTGACGAACGGAAGCTTGAAGTGCAGGCCGGGCTGGATGTCCGTGCGCACCACCTCGCCGAGCCGGAACAGAATGGCCTTCTGCCACTGGGCCACGGTGTAGGTGGAGAAGGAAACGAGCACCAGCGCCACCAGTCCCGCGATGATCACCGTTGTGAGTGTCTTGGACATCAGCGCGCCTCCCGGGCCGACCGGCCGGTGTGTCGGGAATTGTCCTGGCTGGATCCGTCGGACGAAGAGCTCGTGCTCTGGGTCTGCTCGGGCGCGCTCGAAGCACCGCTCGAGCGCTCCTTCATCAGCTTGTCGATGGGCAGGTAGAGCAGATTGTTGCCGTTCTTGACATCCACCGTGACCTTGCTGCTGTTGGAAAGCACGTCCTGCATGGTATCGAGATACATGCGCTTGCGGGTGACCTTGGGCGCCTTCTCGTACTCGCCGAGCAGCTCCAGGAACCGCCGCGTGTCGCCCTCGGACCGGGCAATCACGCGCTGCTTGTAGCCGTTGGCTTCCTCCAGCGCACGGGCTGCCTTGCCGCGCGCCTTCGGAATGACGTCGTTGGCGTAGCCCTGGGCTTCGTTCTTCAGCCGCTGCTCGTCCTCCCGCGCCTTGATGGCATCGGCGAAGGCCGCCTGCACCTGGTCCGGTGGCTGGGCGTCCTGCAATGTCACGTTGACCACCATCTGGCCGGTATCGTACTGGTCCAGAATGCTCTGCATCAGCTTCTTGGTCCGCGCCACCACCTCACTGCGCCCCTTGGTGAGCAGGAAATCCATCTTGTTCTTGCCCACCACCTCGCGCACGGCGCTTTCAGCCACCTGCTTGAGGGTGTCCTGGGGATCGCGCACGTTGAACAAATAGGCCCGCGGATCCTTGACCTGATACTGGACGGCGATCTGGACGCTGACGATGTTCTCGTCCTGGGTCAGCATCAGCGCCTCGCGGGGTACCGGCACCATCTTGTTGGCCCGGCCACTGGCGGTGCGGTAGCCCACCTCGACGTAGCGCCGCTGCTCCACGTCCACCTTCTTGACCTGCTCGACGGGATAGGGAAGATGCCAGTGGGGTCCGGGCATGGCGATCGAGGAATAGGCGCCGAAGCGCAGCACCACGCCCCGCTTGCCCTGGTCCACGATGTAAAAACCCGACGCCAGCCACACCAGCAGCGCCACCACCAGCACCGCGCCGATGCCGAAGGAGGCGGAGCCGGACGGGCCACCGCCGCCGCGCCCCCCGCGGCGCCCGCCGAACAGACGCCCGAACCGGTCCTGCAGTTTGCGCACGATCTCGTCGAGATCCGGCGGTCCCTGATCACCGCCACGGCCGCCCCAGGGATCGCGGTTGCCGCCGCCGGGTTCATTCCAGGCCATTCGTTTGCTCCGTTGCCTTCAGCTAGTTGGGTTTCAGCCGGTTACCCGTCCCGCAATGCCCCCGGCCCCGGGCGCGCCTGCCGGGGCCCGCGGCAGCCATGGGTCCGAGCGGGCCCGGCGGCCCGGCCTTCGACGCACAATGCCAAACTGGTGATTTTATGGGCCCTGATCCAGACCCGCAAGGAAATCGCCCCGAACCTCCGGGGTCAGGGAGCACTCCAGCCCCTGTCCGCGACACAGCTGATCGAGCTCGCGCTGAGCCATCCGCAGCTTGAGCCAGCAGTTGCCATGGTCGTCCACACGCTCATCGAGCACCGTCCCCACGCCGTACAGGCGGGCGCGCAGCCGGCCGGCGCTGGGGGGTACCCGAAGCCAGCCGCGGGCCATACGCCCCCGGAAATGCTCGGCAATCGCCTGGGTCAGCAGCTCCAGTCCGTCGCCGGTGTGGGCCGAGAGCCACACCCGCCGGATGCGCCCCTGGCCGTCACGTTCGATCCTCGGCTCCTGGCCCGCCAGGTCGATCTTGTTGTAGATCTCCAGCTGGGGAATGCCGCCGGCCCCGATCTCGGCCAGCACCTGCCGGACCTGTTCCATGTGGCTGTGCCGCTGCTCGTCACCGGCATCAATGACATGCAGCAGCAGCTGGGCCTCCAGGGTCTCCTCCAGGGTGGAGCGAAAAGCGGCCACCAGGTCGTGGGGGAGATGGCGGATGAAGCCCACGGTGTCGGCCAGCACCACCGGCCCCACCTCCGACAGATCCAGCCGGCGCAGGGTCGGATCCAGGGTGGCGAAGAGCTGGTCCGCCGCCATCACGCTGGCCCCGGTCAGACCGTTGAAGAGGGTCGACTTGCCGGCGTTGGTGTAACCCACCAGGGACACGGTGGGCAGCTCCGCCCGGGTGCGGGCCCGCCGGCCCTGATGACGCTGGCGCCGGACCTTCTCCAGGCGCCGGTTGAGCAGCTTGATCCGGCCACCGATCAACCGCCGGTCCGTCTCCAGCTGGGTCTCGCCCGGCCCACGCAGGCCGATGCCGCCCTTCTGGCGCTCCAGATGGGTCCAGCCTCTCACCAGCCGTGTGGACAAATGCCTGAGCTGGGCCAGCTCCACCTGGAGCTTGCCTTCGAAGGACCGCGCCCGCTGGGCGAAGATGTCCAGAATCAGACCGGTGCGGTCGAGCACCCGGCACTGGAAGAGCTGTTCGAGATTGCGTTCCTGGCTGGGGGTGAGGGCGTGGTTGAACAACACCAGCTCGGCGCTCCCGTCCGCCACCCGGTCCCGGATCTCGCGCGCCTTGCCGGCGCCGACGAAGTACTTGGGATCCGGGCTGGTGCGGTTGGCGCTGACGGTGTCAGCCGGCTCCGCGCCGGCCGAACGCGCCAGCTCGGTGAATTCCGGCAGGTCCTCTTGATCCTTGTGGTCGGGAAGATTCAGATGGACGAGCACCGCGCGCTCGCCACTACGGGGACGTTCAAACAAAAGCGTACCCCCGCAGCGGGCTGCAGCGGTCAAGCATTACCGGGTTCCGGACCGTTGTTCTCATCCGACCCCTGAAGGCGCACGTTGCGCGCGGGCACGACCGTGGAAATGGCGTGCTTGTAAACCATCTGGCTGACGCTGTTCTTGAGCAGCACCACGAACTGATCGAATGACTCGATCTGGCCCTGCAGCTTGATGCCGTTGACCAGATAGATCGATACCGGAATCCGTTCCTTGCGCAGGGCATTCAGAAAAGGCTCCTGCAATGACTGCCCTCTAGCCATTTCGCTTCTCCTTTTTTTAATTATTTGCGCCAAGTTCTTTCTCCTGCTGACGGTGTTGGGAGACCAGGGTTGAGCCGGCGCAAATCCCTGAGCGCGGCATATGAATTTCGTGTCAAAATTGTAGCATACTCACAAATTTAATTTGAATCGGACAAGTCCACAAGACGGTCGAGTCTTTTCAGGACCTTGTCCGTCAGGCGCGGGTCAAGGGCGTCATACCAGGTCCCGCCGGTTTCGGCCCGCAACCAGGTCAACTGACGTTTAGCATATTGCCGGGTTGCCGTCACGGCCCGCTCCACCATGGCATCGCGGCCCAGCTTTCCGTCCAGGTAATCCCACACCTGGCGGTAACCGACGGCGCGCATGGACGGCAGGCCCTGATGAAGATCCCCCCGCTCGCGCAGCCGGCGCACCTCATCGGCAAACCCCCGGCTCAGCATGGTCTGAAACCGGGCGGCGATGCGTCGATGGAGCAGCGCCCGATCCCCCGGGGCGACGATGAGCTTGATGAACCGGAAGGGCGGCTCGACGGGGCCGCGACGGGCGAACCACTCCGTCAGCGGCCGGCCGGTGATCTGATGGACCTCCAGCGCCCGCTGAATGCGCTGCGGGTCGTTGGGATGGATGCGTCCGGCCGCCTGCGGATCGACCCGCGCCAGCCGGGCATGGAGTGCCGCCCATCCCACCTTCCGGGCCTCTTCATCCAGGGCCTCGCGCACCCGCGGATCGGCCGAGGGCAGCTGCGAAAGGCCCTGTTCCAGGGCGCGGAAGTACAGCATCGTCCCGCCCACTAGCACAGGTAGACGTCCGGCCGCCCGGATTAGTTCCATCTCCCGCAGTGCATCGGCCCGAAAACGGGCGGCCGAATAGGCCTGGGCCGGATCGCAGATGTCGATCAACCGATGGGGCGCCTCGCGCAGCAGGGCACGATCCGGCTTCGCGGTGCCGATGTCCATGCCCCGGTACACCATGGCCGAGTCCACACTGACGATCTCGCAGGGCAGGCGGCGCACCAGGTTCACGGCCAGCTCGGTCTTGCCCGAGGCGGTCGGCCCCATCACGCACAGCACGGGCGGCTTGGCGGACACGGACGGCCCGGCTACTGGCCGCGCAGAAACAGGCGGTCCAGATCCTCCACCCGCAGCTGCACCCAGGTGGGTCGTCCATGGTTGCACTGGCCGCTGCGCTCGGTGCGTTCCATGTCCCGCAGCAGGGCATTCATCTCAGCCAGGTCGAGGCGGCGGTTGGCGCGCACCGAGCCGTGACAGGCCATGGTGGACAACACGTCGTTGAACGCCTCGCGCAGTCGGCTGCTGGCTCCGTAGGTGGCCAGATCCGAAAGCACGTCCCGAACCAGGGAGGCCGCATCGGCATCGCGCAGCAACGCCGGGACCTGGCGCACCACCAGGCTCTCCGGTCCCAGGCGGTCCACCTCCAGCCCCAGCTCCTCGAACACCGCCCGATGGTCCTCGGCGGTATCCGCCTCCCGCCGGCTCACGGTCACCGTCACCGGGACCAGCAGGGGCTGGGAGCGGATGCCGTCGGCGCCATGGGCCCGCTTGAGGCCTTCATAGGTGATGCGCTCGTGGGCGGCATGCATGTCCACCACCACCAGGCCGTGGGCATTCTGGGCAAGCACGTAGATGCCGTGGAGCTGGCCCAGGGCAAAGCCCAGGGGGGGGATCTCGTCACCCGCCGCGTCCATCCGGGAAGCGGCCGGGGCGTGGTCAGCCCCCGGCGGGGCGTGCAGGGCTCCATAGGCCGCCACCTGCTCGCTCACCGCCAGGGGCATGGCCGGCTGGCTGCGGAGCTGGGGGCGGGGCGCCCGGCCGGCGCCCTCGCCATCCCCCGGATCGGCGGGCGTCCCGGACAAGCCCGCGGCGGCCGCGCCCGGCGATGGCGCCGGGCGCACCTGGCCCAGAGCCTCGTGAAGGGTGCGGAACAGAAAATCGTGCACCAGCCGGCCGTCGCGGAAACGCACTTCGTGCTTCGCCGGATGCACGTTGACGTCCACCAGGGCCGGATCGATCTCCAGATACAGAGCGAACACCGCCTGGCGGCCGTGGAAAAGCACATCCGCATAGGCCTGGCGCACCGCGTGGCTCACCAGCCGGTCGCGCACCATCCGGCCGTTGACGAAGAAGTACTGCAGGTCCGCCTGGCTGCGGGAGAAGGTGGGCAGGCCGATCCAGCCCCACAGGCGCAGGCCGCCGCCGCTGTGGTCCAGGCTCACGCTCTGCTCAAGGAAGCCGCCACCGAACACCTCGGCGACCCGCCGGGCCCGCCCGGCCTCGGAAGCCGCCGCCGGCAGCCGGCACAGGGGCCGTCGATTATGGTGAAGCACCAGCTCCACGTCCAGGCGTCCCAGCCCGATCCGCTTGACCACGTCCTCCACATGCTTGAGCTCAGTGGCGTCGGTGCGCAGGAATTTGCGTCGCGCGGGCGTGTTGTAGAAGAGCTCACGCACCTCCACCGTGGTTCCCACCGGATGGGGGGCCGGCGCCGGCTCGACGTCCACGTCCCGGCCGTCGCTTTCCACCTGCCAGCCGGCCTCGGCCCCGGCGGCCCGCGAGGCGAGAGTCAGACGGGACACGGACGCGACGCTGGGCAGGGCCTCGCCGCGAAATCCCAGACTGGCCACCTGTTCCAGGTCCTCCAGGCACGCGACCTTGCTGGTGGCGTGGCGTGCCAGGGCCAGCGCCAGCTCGTCCCGGGCGATTCCCTCGCCGTCGTCGCGCACCCGGATCAGGCGTTTGCCGCCCTGCTCGACCTCCACCTCGATGCGCCGGGCCCCGGCGTCGAGGCTGTTCTCCAACAGCTCCTTGACCACGGACGCAGGACGTTCCACCACCTCGCCGGCGGCGATCTGATTGATCAGCTGAGGAGGTAACGGGCGGATACGCATGGCTGGAACGGCAACGCGGCGCACACCGGCGCCTGGGGGCATTCTGACACGATACCGCCGGGGATAGTAGCGGGTGCCGGAACTCAACCCCCGGAGGGGGGAATCACCAGCACGTCGCCCACCTGGAGCTGGTCGCTGCTCAGCCCATTGGCCACCTTCAGCCTGTGCAGGCTCACCTGATAGCGCTGCGCCAGGGCCGACAGGGTATCGCCCCGGCGGATCACATGCTTGCGCTGGGCAAGGATGGTCCCCGGCGGCGGGTATTTGTCGAAGTAGGCCCGGATGCCGCCCATGATCGCCCTGGCCAGGGCCTGCTGGTGGCGGTGGCTGCGCAGCTCGCGCTCCTCCCGGGGATTGGAGATGAACGCCGTCTCCACCAGCATGGACGGCACGTCCGGGGACTTGAGCACGACGAACGCCGCCCGCTGGACATGGGATTTGTGGATCTCACCCACCCGGTCGAGCTGATGGAGCACATCCCGGGCCGCGGTCATGCTCGCTTCGATGGTGGCCGACTGGGACAGATCCAGCAGCACCGTCTTGAGCAGGTGGTCCTTGTCGCTCAGATCGACGCCGCCCACCTGGTCGGCCGCGTTCTCCTGCCGGGCCAGGATGCGGGCCATCTCGCTGCTGGCGCCGTGGCGCGAGAGCACATACACGGAGGAGCCGCGCACATGGTGATTGCGGAACGAGTCGGCGTGGATGGAGATGAACAAGTCCGCCTTGTGACGCCGGGCAATCTCCATGCGCTTGCGCAGCCCCACGTAATAGTCCCCGGTGCGGGTCATCACCGGCCGCATCCCCGGCTGCCTGGCCACCAGGCGCCTCAGGCGCCGCGCAATGGCCAGAGTCACGTTCTTCTCCAGGGTGCCGTGGATGCCGTGGGCGCCGGGATCCTCGCCCCCGTGCCCCGGGTCGATACACACCACCACCTCCCGCGGCTTGGCCGGGTTCAGGCGCCGCTTGCGGATCTCCCTGGCCTGGGCGGCTTCGGCCTTCTGGGCGGCCACGTCATCCAGATCCACCACCAGACGATGGCCGTAGGGACCTTTGGGCGGCAGGACGAAGCTCTTGGGATGGGCCGCACCCCGCAGGTCCAGCACCACCCGCAGGTCGCTATGGTGGCGCGGGGCGGTACGGATGTCCTTCACCAGACCCTTGGAAAAATCCAGGCCGCTGACGGACGTATCCAGGTGGGTGTCGCTCAGATCAATGACCACCCGATCCGGGTGATGGAGGACGAACAGGTCGTGGCTCACCGGCCCGCTGACGTCGAAAACGACCCGGGTGCTGTCCGGTGCGGCCCACAGACGGACCCCTTTCACCTGGATCGGACCCGCAAGGCACAGAGCCGGAATCAGCAACAGCCAGGCGGCCAGGTAGCGTGCGCCCATTCCCCCTCCGCACGGGTGGTGGTTCTGGCAAGTGCCTATGTTTTATACACCATCCAAAGAAAAACGCAAGGATTTTTGTCGCATTCTCCTGGAGATAGCGCTCATATCTCCTAAAAAATCTAGATATGGCCGCCAAGCCGCTCCAGGGCGGCATGCCCGCGGGGACCGAGCGCCTCGATGCCGACCTCGCGGCCCCGCTCCACGTAGCGCAGGGTCAGGACCAGGTCGGCGGGGGGCAGTACCCCGCTGCCCCGCTCGGGCCACTCCACCAGCCACAGGGCGCCGGGTTCGGCCAGCAGATCCCGCAGCCCGATGCCCTCGAGCTCTTCGGGCTCCCCCAGGCGATACAGATCCAGGTGGTACACCATGCTCCCGGCCAGGGAATAGGGCTCCACCAGGGTATAGGTGGGGCTCTTGACGGGGCCGCGATGGCCGCGGGCCCGCAGCAGACCGCGGACCAGGGTGGTCTTGCCCGCCCCCAGCTCGCCCTTGAGATAGATCAGACACCCGCCGGGCACCGCCCGGGCCAGCTTCGCCCCCAACGCCTCCATGGCCCGGGCATCGGGCACGCAAACGGTCACCGGGGCCATGTCAGGCATTCACCAGCCCCCGCAGCTCGCCGATCAGATCGCCGGCCAGGAGTCCGCGCTCGCCGGCCCGGGCCGCCCTGTCCCCGGCCGCCCCGTGGACGCACACCCCGGCCCGGGCCGCCGCCGCCGGGTCCAGGCCCTGGGCCATGAGGGCGGCAATGACGCCGGTGAGCACATCCCCCATGCCCCCGCTGGCCATGCCGGGATTGCCCCGGGCGCACACCGTGACCGCGCCCCGGGTGTCATGGACCAGGGTGCCCGCGCCCTTGAGCACGGCCACCGCTCCGAACCCCTCACTCAGGCGCCGGACGGCAGCGAACCGGTCCTGCTGCACCTCGCCGGCCCCGCAACCCAGCAGCCGTCCGGCCTCTCCGGGATGGGGGGTCAACACCCAGTTCTCCCGGGTCCGGGGCTGGCGGGCCAGCAGGTTGAGCCCGTCGGCATCCACCACCAGGGGCTGGCGGGCCCCCAGCACCGTCTGCAGCATCAGCCGGCCCCAGGCACCCTGGCCCAGCCCCGGTCCCAGGGCCACCACCGTGGCCCGCTCCAGCAGGGGCCTGAGGTCCGCGACGTCCTCCACCCCGTGGGGCATGAGCTCGGGACGCACCGCCGCCAGCAGCGTGGCGTGAGCGGTGCGGGTGGCGATGCTCACCAGCCCGGCTCCGGTGCGCAGGGCCGCCTCACCGGCCATGCGCACGGCCCCCACCGTCCCGGCGTCGCCGCCCACCACCAGCACATGTCCGTTCATCCCCTTGTGGGCGCTGCGGGCGCGCGGTCCCAGGCCGGTCCCGGCGCCGGTATTGAGCAACACCCGGCTGGACACCCCCGCATAGACGCCGGCGGGCAGGTCCAGGGATGCGAACACCACGGTGCCCGCATAATCGGGTCCGGCGGCGGTGTAAAGGCCCCGCTTGCGGCCGATGAAGGTCACCGTGCACGCCGCCTGCACCGCCGCTCCCAGGGGGTTGCCGGTATCCGCGGCCAGACCCGAGGGGATGTCCACCGCCAGCACCGGAACGCCGCAGCGGTTCACGGCCTCGATGACCGACTTCAGCCGCCCCTGCACCGGCCGGGTCAGGCCGGTGCCCAGCAGGGCATCCACCACCACGTCGGCCTCGGACAATTCCCGGGCCTCGAACCCCCGGGGCTGCACGCCGGCCGCCGCCAGGGCCTCCCAGGCCCGGCCGGCCGCCCCCTCCAGCGCCTGCGGATCGGCAAACGGGTACAGGTCCACCACCAGGCCCCGCTCCCGGGCCAGGCGTGCGATCACATAACCGTCGCCCCCGTTGTTGCCCGGCCCGCACAGCACCGCCACCCGGCCGGCGGCGGGCCAGCGGGTGGCCAGGGCGGCAAAGGCGGCGGCGCCGGCCCGGGACATGAGCCCGTAGGCGTCGATACCGTGCTCTTCGATGGCACGGCGGTCCAGCTCCCGGACCTGCTGGGCCGTATACAGCGCCGGGGGTGCGTCGTCCGTCATCCGGGGTCTCCTTGTCCTGACAGGGTTGCGATACACTGCCACTGTAGTGTGAAACGCAGCCGCCCAACCAGCCAGCCCGGGCCGTCCCATGCCCCGCACCGCCTCCCCGCAGCCGCCTGACTATGCCGCCCTGGCCGCCGACATCAAGGCCTGGGGACAGGCCCTGGGTTTCGCGAAGGTGGCCGTCACCGGCACCGACCTGGCCGAGGACGAGGCCCGGCTGCTGAGTTGGCTGGAGGCCGGCCGCCACGGGGACATGGGCTATATGGCCCGCCACGGCACCCGCCGCAGCCGCCCGGCCGCGCTGGTGCCCGGTACCCTGCGCATCATCAGCGCCCGCATGGACTACTGGCCCGGCGGCACGAGCGACCCCTGGGCGGTCATGGCCGACCCCGGACGGGCGTATGTTTCGCGCTACGCCCTGGGCCGGGACTATCACAAGATCCTGCGCCGGCGCCTGCAGCGCCTGGCCGAGCGCATCGAAGACCGGGTCGGCGCCTTCGGCTACCGGGCCTTCACCGACAGCGCACCGGTGCTGGAAAAGGCCCTGGCCCGCAACGCCGGGCTGGGCTGGATCGGCAAGCACACCAATCTGCTGGACCGGGACGCGGGCTCCTGGTTCTTTCTCGGGGAGCTGTACACCGATCTGCCCCTGCCCGTGGATGCCCCGGCGGAGGCACACTGCGGCACCTGCCGGGCCTGCATCGAGGCCTGCCCGACGGGCGCCATCGTCGCCCCCTACGAACTGGACGCCCGGCGCTGCATATC